>NZ_JBDGKY010000010.1:0-139819 GCF_057656135.1 Lysobacter sp. Soil_N_23 | reverse complement strand
TGGATGGCCCACGCCCCGCCTTCGGACAGGATGTCCGACGAAGGGGCGGAGCAATCCCCGGCCCGGCGGACGACGCCGTTCCGCAGCCGCAAGCCCGACACGCAACAGCAACCGCACCAGCAGGTCCCTCACTGCGTTCGGGACGACATGCAACGCCAACCCTCGCGCAAAGGGAAGAGGCGCAAAAAAGCCCGCCGAACGGCGGGCTTGATCTGTTGCCGCAGTGACCTGTATCAGCTCACCACGGTCCCGCGCACCTGCTCCAGCGGCGCGTTGCGCAGCGTCTGGATGCGCTCTTCCAGCGGCGGGTGGCTCATCAGCAGCCGGCGCAGGCCGTGGCCGACGGCGCCGCTGATGCCGAAGGCCTGGACGGTCTTGGGCAGGGTGCTCTCACCGTAGGTCTGCGACAGGCGCTGCAGCGCGGCGATCATCTTGTCGCGGCCGGCCAGGCGGGCGCCGCCGGCGTCGGCGCGGAACTCGCGGTGACGCGAGAACCACATCGCGATCATGCTGGCGAACAGGCCGAAGATCATGTCGAGGACGAACACGATCACGAAGTAGCCGATACCCACGCCACCGCCCTCGCGGTTGCCGCTGATGAAGCTGTCGATCACGCGGCCAACCACGCGCGACAGCACGATCACGAACGTGTTGAGCACGCCCTGGATCAGCGCCATGGTCACCATGTCGCCATTGGCGACGTGGCTGATCTCATGACCCAGCACGGCCTCGGCTTCGTCGCGATTCATGGCCCGCAGCAAACCGGTCGACACCGCGACCAGCGAGTTGTTGCGGCTCGGGCCGGTGGCGAAAGCATTGATTTCCGGGCCGTCGTAGATGGCCACTTCCGGCATCTTGATGCCGGCGGCCTCGGCCTGGCGGCGGACGGTGTTGACCAGCCACTGCTCGGACTCGTTGCGCGGCTGCTCGATCACATGGGCGCCGGTGGAGCGCTTGGCCATCCACTTGGACGTCATCAGCGAGATGAACGATCCGCCGAAGCCGAACACGGTGGCCATCACCAGCAGGCCGCCGGTGTTGCCGAGGGTGACGCCGAAGTAGTTCTGCAGCACCGCCATGACGATGCTGAGCAGGGCCAGGACCGCCAGGTTGGTGGCGAGGAACAGGGCGATGCGCTTGAACATGACAGGAACCTTTCGCGCACCATGCGCGTTACCAACGGAAAATGTGGCACGCTGGCGTTGAATTCAAGTGAAACGCACGCCCGCTTTGCCAGACGAGCCCGCTGTGTCCCCGACGCCTGCCATCTACCGCGGTCGCTTTGCACCCTCGCCCACCGGCGACCTGCATTTCGGCTCGCTGCTGGCGGCCTTCGGCAGCTGGCTGCTGGCACGCCAGGCGGGTGGGCGCTGGCTGGTGCGGGTCGAGGACCTGGACCCGCCGCGTGAAGTGGCCGGGGCCGCCCGGCGCCAGCTGGAGACACTGTCCGCCTTCGGATTGCACGCCGACGGGGAGGTGGTCTGGCAAAGCCGCCGCGGCGCTCTCTACCAGGCCGCGCTCAGCCGCCTGCTCGAGCGCGATCGCGCCTTCCATTGCCATTGCAGCCGTACCGACCTGGCCGTCGCCGCCGGCGTGCACCGCGCCTGCGTGGCGCGGCCGCCGCGACCCGATCCGGCGGTTCGCCTGCGAGTCCCCGACGGCAGCGTCGTGGCGTTCGACGACCTCATCGTCGGCCACTACCGCCAGGACGTGGCGCGCAGCGTCGGCGACTTCGTACTGCGTCGCGCCGACGGCTACTGGGCCTACCAGCTGGCGGTGGTGGTCGACGATGCCGACCAGGGCATCACCGACGTCGTCCGCGGTGCCGACCTGCTCGACTCGACCCCGCGCCAGATTCTTCTGCAAAAAACGCTCGGCCTGCCGACGCCGCGGTACGCCCACCTGCCGCTGGTGCTCGGGCCGGACGGACGCAAGCTGTCCAAATCCGATGCCTCGCAGCCGGTGGATCGCGACCGTCCGCTGGCGGGGCTTCGCGCGGCCTGGCAGCGCCTGGGACAGGACCCGGCGGTGCTCGCCGATTGCGAGCACCTGCCTGATCTGCTTGCGCGCTCGGTCGCCGCCTTCGTGCCCGCCGCGATACCGGCGCAGCCGACCGATGCCCGCGAGTTGTCATTTGCCTCGGTCACCATGGCCGCGCTGGGCGCGGAGAATAGTGATTGAGGCGCGCCATTGAGGCGCACATCGACCGGTTCGCGACCCCACATTGCCATAGCAAACACCCCCCTAGAATCCAATCGACCGGCGGCACCCCGACGCCGGCAACCCAAAGGAGACGACCCCATGCAGTCACGCGTAGCCCTGGTCACCGGCGGTACCGGTGGCATCGGCACTTCGATCATCCAGCGCCTGGCGCAGACGGGTCATCGGGTCGCCACCAACTACCGTGACGAAGAGCGGGCGCGCGCCTGGCAGGAGAAGATGCGCGCCGCCGGCGTCGAGGTGGCGCTCGCCCCCGGCGACGTGTCCTCGCCCGAGCAGGCGCAGGCGCTGGTCGAGCAGATCGAACGCGACCTCGGCCCGATCGAGGTGCTGGTCAACAACGCCGGCATCACCCGCGACTCGACCTTCCACCGCATGACGCCGATGCAATGGAACGAGGTGATCGGCACCAACCTCAACTCCTGCTTCAACGTCACCCGGCCGGTGATCGAAGGCATGCGCGAGCGGCGTTGGGGCCGGATCGTGCAGATCAGCTCGATCAACGGCCTCAAGGGCCAGTACGGCCAGGCCAACTACGCCGCGGCCAAGGCCGGCATGCACGGCTTCACCATTTCGCTGGCGCGCGAGAACGCCCGCTTCGGCGTCACCGTCAATACGGTCTCGCCAGGCTACGTGGCGACCGACATGGTGATGTCGGTGCCGGAGGACGTGCGCGCCAAGATCGTCGCCGAGATCCCGACCGGACGCCTGGGCACACCGAACGAGATCGCCTACGCAGTCGCGTTCCTGGTGGCCGAAGAGGCGGCCTGGATCACCGGTTCCAACCTCGACATCAACGGCGGCCACCACATGGGGTGGTAACGCTCCCATCGTAGGAGCGAGCTTGCTCGCGACCGCCGGTCCGCCCTTGGCAACCGGAAGGCCGGTCGCGAGCAAGCTCGCTCCTACATGCGGGCCCGCCCCCATTCACACCGCCGGCATGCATTCCGCCAGTTGCAAGCCCTGCCGGCCTGCGCCATGCTGCGAAGCACCACGATTTAGAGCCAATGCTCCATGGCATCGATGCGCGTCATCAAGAAGTATCCGAACCGCCGGCTCTACGACACCGAGATTTCCAGTTACATCACCATTGAGGACGTGCGCCAGCTCATCGTCGACGGCGAGGAGTTCGAGGTGCGCGACGCGCGCAGCGGCGACGACCTCACCCGCCAGGTGCTGTTGCAGATTATTGCCGAGCACGAGCAGGACGGCGAGCCGGTGCTGTCCACGCAGTTGCTCAGCCAGATCATCCGCTTCTACGGGGACTCATTGCAGGGGTTCATGGGCAGCTACCTGGAGCGCTCGATGCAGGTCTTCCTGGACCAGCAGCAGCAGTTCCGCAACCAGATGGGCGGCATCCTCGGGCAGACGCCGTGGGCGCTGATGAACCAGCTCACCGAGCGCAACCTGGCGATGTGGAACGAGTTCCAGCGCAACCTGTCGAGCACGGTCGGCCAGAGCCCGAATCCGCCTGGCGCCGGCAACAGCAGCAAGCCCAAGGCCGACACCAAGCGCTGACACCCCCGCACTTGTTGTTGTAGGAGCGAGCTTGCTCGCGATAGCCCCGCCGGAAACACATCCGGTGAAGCCCATCGCGAGCAAGCTCGCTCCTACCGGCAATTCCTCCCGGAAACACATCCGGTGAAGCCCATCGCTCGCTCCTACCGGCAATTCCTCCCGGAAACACATCCGGTGAAGCCCATCGCGAGCAAGCTCGCTCCTACCGGCAGTACTGCGCGCGGAACTGCTCCGCCTGCGGCATCAACGACTGCAGCACCTGGATGCGATTGGCCGGATCCGGATGGGTCGAGGCGAACTCCGGCGGACGCTCGCCACCGCCCAGCTCCGACATCCGCTGCCACAGCGGAATCGCTTCCTGCGGGTTGTAGCAGGCCGCCGCCGCCAGCATCAGCCCGACCTTGTCGGCCTGGGTCTCGTGATTGCGTCCGTACGGCAGGATCAGTCCGTACTGCGCCCCCGCCCCCAGCGCCGCCATGATCGCCTGCTGCTGGCCCGGGTCCATCCCGCCGACCGCCATGCCGGCGGCCATCTGCCCCATCTGCACCAGCTTCTGCTGCGCCATGCGCTGCGAGCCGTGGCGCAACAGCGCGTGGGCGATCTCGTGGCCCATCACCACCGCCATCGCGTCGGCGTTCTTCGCCACGGGCAGCAATCCGGTATAGACGGCCATCTTGCCGCCGGGCAGGCAGAACGCATTGGCCTGGTCGGACTGGATCACCGCGACGTCCCACTGGAA
This sequence comes from Lysobacter sp. Soil_N_23, assembly GCF_057656135.1. Classification (NCBI taxonomy): domain Bacteria; kingdom Pseudomonadati; phylum Pseudomonadota; class Gammaproteobacteria; order Lysobacterales; family Lysobacteraceae; genus Lysobacter; species Lysobacter sp. Soil_N_23. The sequence goes on along the minus strand of NZ_JBDGKY010000010.1, from coordinate 135,342 downwards.
GGCCTGGTGGTCGACCGGCACTGCCTGCTGGTGCTGCGCCGCCAGCGCCGCGGTCACCTGCGGCACGCGCGCGATCAGGCGCTGGGCGATCTCGCGGATCTGCTGGCTGACCTGGGCATTGGCGGGCACCAATGCGCCCTGCGCATTGGCATCGCCCAGCACCTGCTGGAAGGCCTGCGCACCCAATTGCACTTCTTCATCGGCGGTGGTGCCGTAGTGCGCGGTCTCGCCGGTGTAGGGGTCGACCTTGGCGCTGCCGAACCACTGCCAGGCGGCGTAGCCGGCAAACAGGATGAGGATCCACCAGCGCATGCCGCCGAACCCGCGTCGCGGGCGGCCCTGCTGTCGCGCACCACCCAAGGGGTCTGTCCTCATCTGCGCCCTCCTCGTCCGTCCTGGATCCATGCATTTTAAGTCGACGGACGTGAGAACCCTGTTCAGATTTCGCGCACCACCCGGAAGCCGATGCGCCCACTGGTCACGTTGCCATCATTGCCCTGTCGCCACGCCGAACGCGTCACCGCCGGCGAACCGGCCCAGGAGCCGCCGCGCACCACTCTGGAACGGCATCCGGGGTTGAGCCAGGCCGCGCCGTCGCGCGGCGCACGCCGGTAGGTGTCGTGCCAGCAGTCGGCGACCCACTCGCTGACGTTGCCGGCCAGGTCGTGCACGCCGAAGGCGTTGGCGCGGTAGCTGCCGACGGGTGCCGGCCCCCAGGCGCCATCGCCATAGCCGGCAAACGCGTTGCGCCAACGGCGCCCGCTCGGCGAGACGTCCATGGCACCGGTGAAGTTGCCCGTGCGCACCGGCGGCGTGCCATCGCCCCACTGATAGCGCCTGGCGTTGCCGGCGCGCAGCGCGTACTCGAACTCGGCTTCGCTGGGCAGCCGGTAGCGCTGGCCGGTCTGCGCCGACAGCCACTCGACATAGGCGATCGCATCCTTGGCGCTGACGTGGACCACCGGCATGTCGTCGCTTGCGCGGTTGCCGGCGTAGTCGGCCTGCCAGTCAACGTTGCCTCGACGGACGAAATTGCCGCTGCGCTCGTCGTAGGCGTTGGAATAGCCGCGCCGGGTGGCGCGCGCGCGATGGCGGGTCGCGGTCATGAAGCGGCGGAACTCGCCGACGGTTATTTCCGTGCGCGACATCGCCAGGCCGCGCTCGAAACGGATGTTGCGCAGCGGCCGTTCGGCATCGCTGGAATCGATCTCGCCCTCCGGCGCGCCCATGCGGAAGGCACCGTGCGGAATCACCACCAGTTGTGGCCCGCGGCCACCGCCCTGCATCGCATCGGTGAATGTCTGCCCTGGGCGGAACAGGCCGTAATGCGTGGCCAGGTCGATGCGCTCGCGCAGTTCGCGCGCGGCCGGGTCGCCGGCCGGGGCGATGCGCAGCATGACGGCCAGCAGTCGTCGCGCTTCGTCCACGCCGGCATTGCGGGTCAGCACGCTGATGCCGGCGTCGCGCAGCGCATTGACCCGGACGATGCGCTGCATCGCCACGCGGGCGCGGGCATCGTCGACGCTGGCAAACCCCGGGCGCACCTTCGCCGCGATGTCGAGTTCGCGCTGGGCGCCTTCGTAGTCGTCATGGTCGGCGGCGACCTCGGCGCGTCGAATCAACGCGCTCTCCACCGCCGCGATGCCCTGGCTGGCGCGCTGGTCGCCAGGGCGCAGTTCCAGTGACTGGTGGAACCAGGCGAGCGCGGTGTCATTGCCGCCATCCACGCCGAGACGGCCGGCATTGAGCGCTTCCTCGCCAAGGCGATTGGCTTCCTGCGCCTGGTCGGACTGGTCCAGGCGCGCCAGGTAGGCCGCCACCCTGGCATCGTCCGGCGCGACGGCACGCGCGACCGCGGCGATCTCATGCGCACGGCGCAGCGACAACGGATCACGGTCGATCGCCGCGAGCGCTTCGCCGCCCTTGTCGAGCAGACTGGCCATGGCGCGGCGCAGGCCCGACTGCACCGCCGCATCGTCTGGTGCAAACCGGCGCAGGGCCAGGTACAGCGGGATCGCATCGTCGGCGCTGCCGAACAGGTGTCCTGCCTTCAATGCCTCGGCCGCATCGGCCTTGAGCTCCTTGAAGTTGGCATCGTCGACCTCGACCACCGGCGCGCGCCACGGCGGCACCGGCGACACCGCCTGGTCGGCGCTGATGGTCACGATCGGCGCGCGTGCGCCGGCGGCTTCGCGGGACGGGCCGGACGGCTCGCGCGAACAGCCCGACATCACAGCCAGCATGGCGGCGAAAGCCAACAACGGTGTGCGCAATCGTCCTCCTCGCCACATGCCGGGGCACTTGGGTGCGTCGAAAGTAGGCTATTGTCGCCCGCCCCGGCAACCTCGCCACCCCCTTCCCCGCTTACCATCCCCACATGCCTGCCGCCTGGATCACCGACCCCGCCGCCCTGCGCGCCCATTTCGCCACGCTGTTGGACAGCACGCCACTGGCGCGGATCGGACTGGACACCGAGTTCATCCGCGAACGCACCTTCTGGCCGCAACTGGCGCTGGTGCAGATCGCCATCGAGCGCGGGGACGAAGAGCCGAAGATCCTGCTGGTCGACCCTCTCGCGCCCGGCATCCTCGCCGCGCTGACGCCGATCCTCGCCGACGAATCCATCGTCAAGGTGATGCACAGCCCCAGCGAAGACCTGGTGGCCTTCCGCCATTCCTGCGGCGTGGTGCCCAAGCCGCTGTTCGACACCCAGCTGGCGGCCGCGCTGGCCGGCATCGGCGCCGGCCTGGGCTACCAGAAACTGGTGGAACAGCTGACCGGCATCACTCTGGCGAAGGGCGAGACGCGCTCGGACTGGCTGCGCCGCCCGCTGTCGCCGGCCCAGCTCGAGTACGCCGCCGACGACGTGCGCCACCTGTTCGAGATGCACGACCAGCTCCGGCACCGCCTGCAGGAACTGGGCCGAAGCGATTGGCTGGCCGAGGACGCCGCGCGCACGGTGATCAACGCCGAGAACGAAGGCCCGGAACGCTGGCCGCACGCGACCATGCGCAGCGCCCAGTTCCTCGAACGCGACGCCCAGCTGCGCCTGTTGCGCCTGCTGCGCTGGCGCGACACCTACGCGCGCGACAACGACCGTCCGCGCAACTGGATCCTCGACAACGAACTGGCCGTCAACCTCGCCCGCAACCCGCCGATGGACCGTGCCGGGCTGCAGCGCGATCTCGATGCGCACCCGAAGGCACCGCGCAAGCTCGGCGATGCGGTATGGGCTGTGCTGAATACCCCGCTGCCTGATGAAGGCGACGCACCAGACGCCAACCAGGGCGACAACCGCGACAAGCAGCGATTGCGCAAGCTGCAGGATGCGGTGGCTGCGCGCAGTGCCGAGTTGGGATTGCCTGATGGGGTGCTTGCCTCGCGGCGGTGGCTCGAGGCGCTGCTCGATCGAGGTGAGTGGCCGGATGCGCTGTCGGGATGGCGTCGTGAGGCGCTGGAGGCGGGGATTGCGCCGTTGCTTGCTGGGCAGGACTGAAGCCAAGGGCGTCGCACCAGGGCGCTGAGGACCCCATTGGTCCCCACGGGCCGGCTCCGATATGGAGTTGCCCATGTGCAAACCGAATGCCTTCTTCGACATCGAAACCGCAGCGAAACTTTTTCAGTTGATCCGCGGCCCTTCTCTCCACGATAACGATTCGTGCGCAAGCATGACCGGGGCATTCAGGGCGCGCCGCGCCCGCACCCGGCCGCTCCGCGTTCACGGGCGGCATGCACACCGTGGAGGCTCACCATGCGCAAGATTCCGCAACTGCTGGCCGCGGCGCTCCTTGCCGCCGGCCTGATCGCACCGACCGTGTCGTTCGCGCAGCGCATCATCATCGACGGCAACCTGTGGATGAACTCGTCGCCCGACATTCGCAAGGCCTTCCTGATCGGTGCCGGCAACATGGCCGCGATGGAGAAGGCCTACGCCACCAAGAAGGGCACGCCACAGCCGCCCGCGGCCGAAGCCGCGCGCGTGGCGTTGCAAGGCGTGACCCTCGACCAGTTGTCCGAGCGGATCACCAACTGGTACCAGGCCAACCCCGAGCGCAAGGATTTCCCGGTGATGGCCGTGATCTGGACCGACATCGTCAAGCCCTCGGCGGCAGCCGCGGCCAAATGAGACAGGAGAGAATCATGAAGCGCATGTACAAGATCGCCATCGCATCGGCCATTCTCTTCCTGGCTGCGTGCGCCACCGTCGCCGGCGGCGCAATCGGCGCGGGCATCGGCAGCGTCTCGGGCAATACCGCCGCAGGCGCGGCCATCGGAGCCGGCGCCGGCATGCTGGTCGACATCTTCTGAAGCGCGAGCACCCCCGTCCCGGAACAAGGTTTTCGTGTTCTGCGACAGCTCCTGCCGCGGACTTTACGCGCCGCCGCGACAACCGCCATGTTTCAGGGCTTCGTCATGGTTTGGAGTCCGGCGCGTGGGGATACACTAGCGACCATGAGGCTGAACCGGCTGACCCGCATCACGTTGCACCTGTTGCTCGCCGTTTTCCTGGTTGTACCCGGGATTGCGGCGCCGGCACAGGCGGTCGCGGATGCAGTGCAGGCAGTTGCAACCGCAGCGGACATGGCGGAAGCCGACAGTCCATGCGACGTGATGGGTCATTCGTCCCCCGAGCAGGCCCCGTGCGATTGCTGCGTGCCGCAGGCCTGTGATTTTTCCGCATGCCTGGGCACGGGCTGCCTGCCCGAGCTGCCACGCCTGGTCGCCGGCATCCCTCCCGTTACCGTTGCGGCGCCGTGGCGGCAACCGCCTGTGCCGACGGGCGTGACCGAAACGCCTTTCAGGCCACCCATCGCCTGACCCCTCCGTAGCAAGCCCGGGCGCATCCGCGCCTTGCGCCGCCGTGCGCGGCGATCACGGAGACACACATGAAAACGCAAATACGATGGGCAGCCTTGGCGCTGCTCGGGCTGCTGCCTGCAGTGGCGGCGGCGAAGCCGATCGCCTTCGCCAAGGGCACGACGGTGATGGTCGAATACGGCGCCGGCACCATGAACGAGGCACAGATCTTCTACGCGCCGCGATACTGGTACTCGCTGGGCGGTGGCTGGCTGGAACTCGACAGCCAGGACGGCAGCAAGCAACGGCACATCACCTACCTGCGCGGAAACCTGCTGGCCAAACGCTGGAACATGCCGGGCGCACAGGCCAACGTCTTCGTTTGGGGTGGGCTGGGCCGCGCCACCGGCAACGACTTCGATGGCAGCGACCTGGCGCGCAATGTCGGCCTCCAGGCCGACTACGAAACCCGACGCGTGTATGGCGCGTTCCGCTCCGACCTGCAGGAAAGCGACCATTTCTCGCACCGCATCGACACCCTGCAACTGGGGTGGGCGCCGTACAAACACGACTACGACACCTTGGCAACATGGATTGTCGTCCAGGGGCGTCGCTATACCGGCGGCCTCTTCGATGGCACCGAACCGGCCCTGCTCGTCCGCTTCTTCAAGGGCGGCACGTGGGTCGAAATCGGGGCCACGACGGATGGAAAGCTCCAGGCCATGGCCATGTTCAACTTCTGACGGATGACTCCATGAACCCGTTCAAATCAAGACGCTTCAAGTTTCTGATCAGCGCTGCGCTGCTGGGCATTTCCTCCCTGGCTTCGGCCAGGACCATCGAGATGGACGTCAATGGCCTGGTGTGTGCATTCTGCGCGCAGGGCATCGAGAAATCGCTCAAAGCGTTCCCGGCGACTGATGCCGTTTTCGTCAGTCTGGAGCACCGCATTGTCGCCGTGCACCTGAAGGACGGCAGCAACATCGACGACGCCGCGTTGCGCAAGGCCATCACCGATGCTGGCTACAGCGTCGTGGCCATTCGCCGCACCGACGAATCGCTCGATGCCATCCGCCAGCGGGCCAAGGGCCATGACTGAAGTCCATGCTCAGGCGCCGTTGAAGCGCAACCTGGGCGTGGCGTTGCTGACGCTGCTCGCCAGCGGCGGCACGCTGGTGTGCTGCGTGTTGCCGGCAGTGATGGTGGCGTTGGGCGCGGGCGCCGCATTGGCAGGGCTGGTCACGGCTGTGCCGCAACTGGTCTGGCTCTCCGAGCACAAGGCCGGTGTTTTCGGCCTTGCGTTCGCCATGCTCGGCCTGTCGGGCGCACTGCTTTGGAAGGCGCGCCGTTTGCCCTGCCCGTCTGACCCTTCCTTGGCGCGTGCTTGCACGCGGCTGCGACGAGTCAGCATAGTGCTGTGGTGGGCGGCCCTGGCCTGCAGTGTGCTTGGTGCAGTGTTCGCGTTTGTCCTTCCCCGCTTGCCGTAGCTGACCCGGAGAGGCGGCGTTCCGCCTCTCCTTTCAACGGAGATGTCATGGATCCGCTCAAGCTGGAAAGCAAGTTGACCTGTCCGCACTGCGGGCACGAAAGCGTCGAGACCATGCCCACGAATGCATGCCAGTTCTTCTACCAGTGCTTGGGCTGCGACGTCCTTCTCAGCCCAAGGAAAGACGATTGCTGCGTCTTCTGTTCCTTCGGTTCTGTGCCGTGCCCGCCGATCCAGCAGCAGAAACGTTGCTGCGGATAGCCACGGCGCGTCCGTCGATCCTGAAAGAATTCCAAGCCATGACCGCACATGCTCGCAGTTTCATGATGGCAAGCCTGCTCTCTCTTGCCCTTGGCAAGGTCAGCGCTGGGGAGGTGTCCGCGTCAAGCGGTCCTTCGCTCATCGGCATCGACCACATGCCCACTGTGGTTGAGAACCTGGAAGGGGCGGCCGCCTCATATGGGCGCCTCGGCTTCTCGTTGAAGCCAGGTCGGTTCCATGACAACGGGCTTCGCAACAGCCACGTCAAGTTCAAGGACGGATCCGGTGTGGAGTTGATCTCCCCGCCCGACCGCCCCACGGATGACCTGACCAGGAAGTACTCCGAGTTCCTGCGAGGCGGAGACGGGCCGGCATACATCTCGTTCCATGCCCGAGACACCGAGGCGCTGACCTCAGCCCTCAACAAGTCGAGCATGCCGTTCAAGAGCGAAGGTGGTCTCGTCACGCTCGCAGACCCCAATCTCGACTTCATCTTCTTCGTCCAGGACAACCGATCGCCCACCGACAAGCCGGAGCATTTTGCTCATCCCAATTCATCCATCGCCATGACGGAGGTCTGGTTGGCGCTGGATGCCCCTGGCCGCAAAAGCCTGCGAAGGCTGCTGCTGGCGTTGGGTGCAGTTGAAAGCAATGAGGCGGTCCTCGCCCCAACCGAGGTTCGCGCTGAGATCTTCGCCGTCCAGAATGGGCGAGTCGTTGTAGTCCCTGAGAAACACCAGTTGCAGAGGGGACGACGAATCATCGGTGTGGGGTTCCGAGTCCTGAATCCCCAGGCAGCCAGGCACTTCCTTGGCCCGACTCATGCGTCAGTTCCGCCATCTATCGCACATGGACTTTGGCTGCAGTTTGACGAGCAGCCCTGATGCCTTGCAATCCGATCATCCGCATCGGGGCGCTTGGAGTGTTTGGACCCTAGACAGGCGCGCTTCCCACGTCAGGACGGCCCCGAGATCGGTGTCCGGGTGAGGATCGTCCGAATTCGGGTGCTGGGAATGCTCTGAACCCATGCCAGGCGTGCCTTCCCCGCCTCAGACGCCCCGCCTTGGCAGCCGCCCTTTCCTGCCGCTAGAATCCGGCTCATGGGGCGGTAGCTCAGCTGGGAGAGCGTCGCGTTCGCAATGCGAAGGTCGGGAGTTCGATCCTCCTCCGCTCCACCATTTCACCGTCCAGTACGGTGCGACGAAGGCCGGTAAGCCACGCAGATGCAAGGCTTCCGGCCTTTTTTGTGCCCAATGGCGCAGTCTGTGACCCGCGCGTGCCCCGTCGGTGCCTCCTTCACCATGGTGCAATGGACACCCCCTTATGCTCGCGCCGGGTCTCATCGGAGACCGCGCTCGAACCCACGCTCTTGGCGTCGAGGCCAACGGGCGATCCGGGCTCGATCAGTCCTTTCCCGGGAAGCAGCAGAGGGCTCACGTCATGCCCACCACTCACCCCGCGGCGATCCTGCCGCTCAAAGTCGTCGTGGTCCATGGCGAGGAGATTGTCGCTGGCACCGCGGTGGCGCGGGCCGGCCGCGCGCTGGGTGACGAGCTGCGCTCGCGCAATTTCGAGGTCATAGTCGCCCACTCGGCCTCCGACGGGATGTCGGTCGTGGCCGCCGATCCGCTGATCGGCTGCCTGATGGTCGACGTCGATCTGGACCAGGAGGATGGCGCGGCGCGTGTGCTGCGCGCGTTTCGGGGGCGCAACGCCAAGGCGCCGGTGTTCCTGTTCGCCCAGCGCAGTGGGATCCCGGCAGTGCCCCTCAGCACGCTGAAGATGGCCGACGAGTTCATCTGGCTGATCGAGGACTCCACCAGGCTGATGTCCGGACGGGTCGAAGCGGCGATCAGGCGCTACCGCGAGCAACTGTTGCCGCCGATGTTCGCCGCCATGCTCAAGCACGCCGACGTCCACGAGTACGCGTTCGGCACGCCGGGCCACCTCGGAGGAACGGCCTTTCTGAAGACCCCGGTGTCGAAGGCGTTCTTCGACTACTTCGGCGAGAACCTGCTGCGCTCGGACCTGTCGATCGGCATGGCCCCCGTCGGCTCGCTCCTCAACCACACCGGTCCGATCGGAGAGAGCGAGAAGTACGCCGCGCGCGTCTTCGGCGCCGACCGCTCGTACACGGTGACCAACGGCACTTCGACCTCCAACCGCATCCTGTTCATGGCGTGCCTGACCGAGAACGACATTGCCCTGTGCGACCGCAACTGCCACAAGTCCATCGAGCACGGCCTGACGATGACCGGAGCGGTCCCCGTCTTCCTCGTGCCGCACCGCAACCGTTACGGCATCATCGGCCCGATCTACTCCGAGGACCTGCGGCCCGAGACGATCAGGGCGCGAATCGACGCCCATCCGCTGATCGGCGAGCAAAAGGGCCAGAAGCCGCGCTACGCCGTCATCACCAACTCGACGTACGACGGGCTGACCTACAACGTGACGCGCGTCATCGAGATTGCCGGCCATGCCATCGACCGGCTCCATTTCGATGAAGCCTGGTACGCCTATGCGCGCTTCAACCCGCTGTATCGCAACCGTCACGCCATGTTCGGCGATCCGGCGGACTACAAGGACGGCCCGACGCTGTTTGCGACGCACTCGACACACAAGCTGCTCGCTGCGCTCTCCCAGGCCTCGTTCATTCACATGCGGGACGGGCGCGAGCCACTCGATCACGGGCGGTTCAACGAGTCGTTCATGATGCACGCGTCGACTTCGCCCTTTTATCCGATCATCGTCTCGAATGAGATATCCGCGGCCATGATGGATGGGCCGAGCGGAGCGGCGTTGACCACCGAGTCGATTCGGGAGGCTGTGGTGTTCCGCCAGACGATCGGGCGGATCAGGCGGCAATATGCGGAGGCCGGCGACTGGTTCTTCGGTACATGGAACGCGGAAGAAGTGACCGACGCGGCGACGGGTCGGCGAGTCGCGTTCGAGGACGCGCCCGAGGAACTGCTCGTCACCGAACCGGACTGCTGGGTGTTGCACCCGGGCGAAAGCTGGCACGGCTTCGAGGGTATCGAGGACGGCTACTGCATGCTCGACCCGATCAAGGTCACGATTGTCGCGCCGGGCATCGAAACCGACGGATCATTTTCGCAGCGCGGCATTCCGGCGTCGATCATCGCCGCCTATCTCTCGCGCTACGGGTTCGAGTACGAGAAGACGCAGGATTTCACCGTGCTGTTCCTCTTCTCGATCGGCATGACCAAGGGCAAGTGGGGAACGCTCCTGACGACGCTGATCAACTTCAAGGAAGACTACGACGACAACCGGCCGCTCGCTCTGGTCCTGCCGCAGGTCGCCGCCGATTACCCCGAGCGCTATCGCGGGAAGGGTCTGCGAGACGTGGCCGACGAGATGTTCGACCACTACCTACGCTCGGGACAGATGCGTGACATGCAGGCGGCCTTCTCCAGCCTCCCGACTGTGCAGATGACGCCCGCCCTCGCTTACCGGCGCCTGGTGCGAAACGAGGTGGAACGAGTGGCGCTGGACCAGTTTGCGCACCGTGTCGCAGCCACGGGGATCGTGCCCTATCCGCCGGGCATCCCCATGCTGATGCCCGGCGAGAGCGCTGGCCCTGCCGACGGGCCTTTCGTCGGCTACCTGCGTGCGCTGCGCGACTGGGACCGGCGCTTCCCCGGCTTCGGCCACGAGACACACGGCGTCGAAGTGGAGGATGGCGAGTACTACGCGTACTTCCTCAGAGGCTCTGGCTAACGAACTGGAAGCCTGCATGGCGACGTTGCCGAGCGTCAACGTTGCGGAATGATCCTCGAGCCGCACGCATACGATTGCATCGCCTCGCGCTGATCACGCCCCCTGCGCCATCGCGACCTCCCCCGCCACTTCACTGATCAGCGCCCGCAGCCACTGGTGCGCCGGGTCGTGGCGGTACCGCACATGCCAGGCCATCTCCGTCGGGAACGTGCCCAGGTCGACAGGTGCCGGTAGCACTTTCAGGCGTGCGTCGCCGGCAAGGTGGCGGCAGATCTGGTTCGGCAGAGTCGTGCAGTAGTCGGTCACCACGAGCATCTCCGGGATCGCCAGGAAGTGCGTCACCGAGACGGCCACGTCGCGCCGCAGTCCCTGGCGCTCCAGCGCCTGGAACAGTCCGGCGCGCAGTCGGCCGGCCGGCAGTACGTTGACGTGCTTGAGCTGTTCGTACTGCTTCCTCGACAGGCGCTTGTTGACCTGCGGGTGGTCGGCGCGCACGACGCAGGCCAGGCCGTCGTCCATCAGGTGTTGCACGACCAGGTTGTCCGGTGGGTCGACGATGCGGCCCAGCACCATGGCCGTTGCACCTGAGATCACGCCGGTTTCCGCAAGGTCGGTGCCATAGGGCGTCAGGCGCAGCCGTATGCCCGGTGCGCGCTCGCGCAGTCGCGCAACGATCGCCGGCACCAGCACGAATTCGACATAGCTGTTCGGCGCGATGGTGAACAGTCGCTCGGCCTTTGCCGGATCGAACCCCTGCTGGCCCAGGATCAGTTCGTCGAGGCTGGCCACTGCCGCGGCGATGCCCGGCGCCAGTGACTCGGCCTTCTGCGTCGGCTGCATGCCGTAGCGCTCGCGGATGAAGAGCGGGTCCTGCAGCATGTCGCGCAGGCGGACCAGTGCGTTGGAGAGCGCCGGCTGGGTGATGCCCAGCCTCGCGGCGGCGCGCGTGACGTTGCGTTCCTCCATCAGGGCCAGGAAGACCGGCAGCAGGTTCAGGTCGTATCGCACCCAGACATGATGCTCCTGAATATCTTAAATTCAACAAATAAATTGGATGAATTAGTCGGCAGATCGCATTGTGCTTCCAACGCACCGCGGTGCATCCACTGGAACAACGCCATGTCTTCCGACCCCCTCTTCTCCCCCACCCGCATTGGATCCATTGACGTCGCCAACCGGATCGCCATGGCGCCGCTCACCCGCTCGCGCGCCGACATGGATGGGGTACAGACGCCACTGGCGATCGAGTACTACCGCCAGCGCGCGTCGGCGGGCCTGATCATCACCGAGGCCACCAACATTTCACGGCAGGGTCGCGGTTACGCCTACACGCCGGGCATCTACACCGATGCGCACGTCGCTGCCTGGGCGCCCGTGACCAGGGCGGTCCACGATGCGGGCGGCAAGATCGTCGTGCAGTTGTGGCACGTCGGTCGCATGTCGCACGTCAGCATGCAGGCCGACGGCGCGGTGCCGGTGGCGCCTTCGGCGCTCCAGGCCGGCGGCAACGTGTTCACCGAAGCGGGCTTCGAAGCGCCCTCCATGCCGCGTGCACTGGAGACCGACGAGATCGCCGGCATCATCGATGACTACCGCAATGCCGCGCGCCGGGCGAAGGATGCGGGCTTCGACGGCGTCGAAGTGCATGCAGCCAATGGTTACCTGCTGGAGCAGTTCCTGCGCGACAGCACCAACCTCCGCCAGGACCGCTACGGCGGCTCCATCGAGAACCGCGCACGGCTTACGCTGGAAGTCGTCGAGGCCGTTGCCGAGGTGTGGGGTGCCGATCGCGTCGGCCTGCGGCTGTCACCGCTTTCCACGGCGATCGGCGACACCGCGCTCGACAGCACGCCGATGGAAACCCACGAGCACCTGATCCGACGCCTCGGTGAAATGGGCCTGGCCTATCTGCACGTGGTCGAAGGGCAGTTGCACGGTGACAACGGTGCCTTCGACATCAAGGCGTTGCGCGCGGCATTCAATGGCATGTACATCGCGAACAATGGCTACGACAGGCAGCGCGCCATCGAGGCGACGGCATCGGGTCATGCCGACATGGTTGCGTTCGGCAAGCCCTTCATCGGAAATCCGGACCTGGTGGAGCGGCTGCGCGGGGATGTGCCTTTGATGGAGGCGCCTGCTGCTTCCTACTTCGGCGGCGGGGCTGTCGGGTATACCGAGCTTGCTCTCGTCTAGGGCGCCCCTACCTCGTCCTCGACGCAAGAAGAAGTAGACAGAGTGACAGTCCGGTTTGCCCTCACCCCAACCCCTCTCCCGCACGCGGGAGAGGGGCTCTGAGCGGCGGCGGGAGGAGAACCTTTTCTTGATCCGGCGGGTGGTGGCCTATCGGCCACTCAGCAGCAACGCTGCCTCCAGCAGCGGTTTCGCCCATTCCGGCGTGCGCTCCAGCGACTCCAGATCATCCGGCCAGACCAGCTTGCCCGCCTCCATCTCGGCGACCAGCACCGGATCCGGAATCGCCTTGCCGCGCGCGACTTCCACGCTGTTGTCGTACACCTGCAGATGCGCCAGGTCCGGCATCAGCGCGATCAGGTTTTCCAGCGCGGCCGGGTAACGCTCACGGATTTTCGCTTCGGGGATGTCGTGCCCGCCCATCGCCACGCGGGCTTTGACGCGGGCGATGTGCTGCTCGGGCGACGACAAACCGCAGAACCACATCAACACGTCATGCGTGCGCGCGGCCGCCTTGATCCTGGCCGGCACGGTGCGGCCGCCGAGCGTGGTTTCGAATGCGTAGTTGCTGCGGTGTTCGAGCGCTTCGTCCAGGCGTCGCATGCCTTCCTGCCACGCGGCTGCGTTGGCTTGCGTCTGCTCGCAGCCGCTTTGCGCGATCAGTTCGCGCGCGAAGGTGTCGGGGTTGAACCAGCTCAGTCCGGCGCGTTCGAGCAGGTGGCCGCCGACCGAACTCTTGCCCGCGCCGTTGACCCCGGCGAGGACATAGAGCACGGGGCGCGACTTCAATGACTCGCCCCGGCCTTCACCTTGCCGCGCAGCTTGGCCGGTCCGTGCATCAGTGCACGCAGGCGGTCGCCGGCGTCGGCGGCCTGGAGCGAGGCCAGGCGCTCATCGAAGCGGTGGCGCAGGTCGTCGAGGGCGGAGTCGTTCTTGGCTTCGGCCTCGTGCAGGGCACGGATCATCGCGTCGTACTCCTCGGCCGGGATGATCACCGCCTCGGGTTCGTTGTGGTTGGTCACCACGACCTTGCCCGTGCGGCCGATCGCCTTCATCACGCCGCGCCAGCCTAGCTTCTTGACGTCCGAGGCAGGCGTCCTGGGCAGGTCTTCGATTGCATCGAGCTTGAGAGGCTGGGCCATGGCGGCAGTCCACGAGCGGGGCTTGGGGCAAATATACCCTTTTTACCCTTTTTGGCCAGTGCCCCTGGGCCTGCCGGACACGCGAAAGCGCCACGGCGATGCCGCGGCGCCTCATGGAGTCAGGAAGGTGTGCGCGTCACCAGGCATCGCCCGGCGACGGCAGCCGACTCACTTGTGCTTCGCACTCTCGGCGCGGTCGACCGCACCGTCGGAGTTGGCGTCCATCACCGCGAAATCGTTGTCGGTGAAGACATCGATCTCTTCGATGGTCAGGAAGCCATCCTTGTTGCTGTCGATCTTGTCGAACTTGCTCGGGTCCGGTGCGGACGCAAGTTCGGCGCGGGACAGCTTGCCGTCGCCATCGCCGTTGCCGTCGTAGAGCAGCACCAGCTCCTGCACGAAGCCGCCGTATTCGTTGCGATCGACGTTGCCGTCATGGTTCGCGTCGGCGGCATCGAAGCGCGCGGGCGCGGCATCGGCCTTGACCTGCGCGAACGCCGGCGAGGCTGCCGCGACGAGAAGGAGGAGGATCAGCTTGGTCATCATGATGGTGCCGTCCTGTTTGTAAGCCCGAGTGGAGTCAGCCCACATCCCACTGTCCATTGGATTTCTTGCAGGCGGTGCCGGTCGTCTCGTCGACCGATTCGCCACCCACGCTCAGGCCACGGCGGAAGTCGCGGCAAACGCGTCCGTCTGACATCCGTTTGGTATTGAGGGCGACGAAGTAGCCGGCCTCGTTGGTGCGCGGGTCGGCCCAGGTGATCTTCTGGCCCGAGGCACCCTGGTTGAGTGCGCGCTGCGCGGCGTCCTTCTCGTACTCGGACTTGGCGTGCTTCTTGTAGATATGGTCGCCAAGGAAGCCACCGGCCACTGCACCGGCCGCGGTCATCAGCGCCCTGCCCGTGCCGCCACCAAACATGTTGCCGACCAGGCCGCCCACGACCGCGCCGGCGACAACCGAGCCGGACTGCTTCTGGGTTTCGCGCGTGCCCGGATCCGTCGCGCAGGCCGCTAGCGTAAGCGTGACTGTCAATACGAAGACATGCTTCACGAAGACATGTTTCATCGCCGTCCTTCTCCCTTAGCCACGCAGCCACCACGGCGCTGTGCTGGGGCAATCATCCTCGGCGCCCGTGAACCGGTTGTGATCGCCATCACGTGCCTGAGTGGGCTGCAGGCGCTCGTGAGCGGCCCCAGGTCGTCACAAGACCATTGCATGGACTCTGCTGGTATCGCCGCAGGCGCACGGGTGACCCGTCCGGATGGTCCGGGCGGGAGCGGATCGCGGCTGCGGGAAAACGGGGCCCATTTTCACCAAGCTTCGCCAAGTCGACTTCAGGGTGGAAATCATGACTATCGCCGCTGCGGACGTACCCTTGCACGTATCCGCCGTCGATGGCCCGGTGATCCGACCGGCCGGTGTCGCGCTTGCCTTCGCGATGGCAGGCCCCTTGGCACTGGCAGGCATGCTTGTGCTGACAGGTTGCGGAAAGGACGAGCCACCGCCGCCGCCGGCGGTGCCGGTCAAGGTGATGACCGTGCTGCAGCAGGACACGCCGCTCTATGAGGAATTCGTCGGCGAGGTCAGCGGTTCGCGCGAGGTGTCGCTGCGCGCGCAGATCACCGGGGTGCTGATGGGCAAGCACTTCGCCGACGGCGCGCTCGTCACCGAAGGCCAGAAGCTCTTCAGCATCGATCCGCGCGCACCGTTGGCCGAGCAGGCCAACGCCCGCGCCGGCCTGGCCGCCGCACGCGCCGACCTGGCCCGCGCCCGCCAGGACGTCGACCGCTACGGTCCGCTGGTCAAAGAGAACGCGATTTCCAGGCAGATCTACGACAACGCCGTCGCCGCGATGCAGGCCGCGCAGGCGCAGGTGTCGGCCAACCAGGCGGTGGTCGACCAGGCCTCGCTCGGCGTCGAATACGCCACGGTGACCGCACCGCTGACCGGCCGCATCGGCGCCGCCCAGGTGTTTCCCGGCGACCTGATCACGGCCGGCACCACCGTCCTGGCCGACCTGTCGGAAGACGATCCGGTGTGGGTGTACTTCAGCATCAGCGAAGCCAAGCTGCTCGACTACGAACGTCGCTACCGCGGCGGCACGCCGAAAGTCGACGATCCGATCCGGCAGGTCAGGATGACCCTCAGCGACGGCACGCAGTACAAGACGCCCGGCGTGATCATCTTCGCCGACCGCGCGCTGGACACGCGCACGGGCACGTACCGGTTGCGCGCCGAGTTCCCCAATCCCCAGCACCAGCTGTACCCGGGTCTGTTCGCACGCATCCAGGTGCGCGCAGACCAGCGCAAGGGCGCGCTGCTGGTGCCCGATCGCGCGGTGGTGCAGACGCTGGGCAAGTATTTCGTCACCACGGTCGGTGCCGACAGCAAGGCGCAGCAGGTGCCGGTGACGCCGGGCCCGCGTTACGGCGGCTTGTGGGTCATCGACAAGGGCCTCAAGCCGGGCGACACGGTGGTGGTGGAAGGCGTGCAGAAGGCGCGCCAGGGCGTGCCGCTGAAGGTGACGAAGGTGACATACGAGCAACTCCAGGCGCCTGCGCCTGTGGCGCAGCCGCCCGCCGGCGCGACCAAAGGCTGAGGGGCGCACACCATGGCGCGCTTCTTCATCGACCGCCCGGTATTTGCGATCGTCATATCGTTGTTCCTGGTGCTGGCCGGAACGCTGGTGATGATCGGCCTGCCGATCTCGCAGTTCCCCGACATCGCCCTGCCCAACGTCAAGGTCACCACGCTCTATCCGGGCGCGAGCGCGGACGTGGTCGAGGACGCGGTCACCGCGCCGCTCGATACCCAGATCAATGGCGTCACCGACATGAAGTACATCAAGTCGGTGTCCGGCGATGACGGCTCAACCTCCATATCGGTCACCTTCGACCTGGAACGCGATGTCGACATCGCCTCGGTCGAGACCCAGAACCGCGTCGCCCAGGTGCAACCGCGCCTGCCCAGCGAGGTCAACGACATCGGCGTGACGGTGGCCAAGAGCTCGCCCGACATCCTGATGTTCATCTCGTTCTATTCGCCCAAGGGCAGTTACGACCAGCTGTTCCTCAACAACTACCTCTACAACTACATCCTCGACACGCTCAAGCGCGTCAGGGGCGTGGGCGAGGCCAAGGTTTACGGCTCCGAGTTCGGCATGCGCCTGTGGCTGCGGCCGGACAAGATGGCCAGCCTCGGGCTGACCACCACCGACGTGGTCAACGCGATCCAGGAGCAGAACAAGCAGGCCGCGGCCGGCCAGGTCGGCCAGCCGCCGGCCGATTCGCCCAGCGGTTTCCAGTATTCGCTGCGCCTGCAGGGGCGCCTGGTCGAGCAGTCCGAGTTCGAGGACATCATCCTGCGCTCGCTGCCGGACGGCTCCTACATCCGCGTGCGCGACATCGCCCGGGTCGAGTTGGGCGCCAAGGACTACAGCACGGTTGCCAAGTTCAACGGTCAACCGGCTGCGGCGATGAGCATCGCCCTGGCGCCGGGCGCGAACGCGCTGGAGACGGCCGAGCTGATCAATGCCGAAGTCAAACGGCTGGCGGAGAGCTTCCCCCAGGACCTGGCCTACGACATCACCTACGACACCTCGTTGTTCGTGGTGGCCTCGATCGAGGAAGTCCTGCACACCTTCGTCGAGGCGCTGATCCTGGTGCTGATCGTGGTGTTCCTGTTCCTGCAGAGCTGGCGGGCCACGCTCATCCCGATGCTGGCGGTGCCGGTGTCGCTGATCGCCACTTTCATCGCCTACCAGTTCCTCGGCTTCTCGATCAACACGCTGTCGCTGTTCGGCATGGTGCTGGCGATCGGGATAGTCGTCGATGACGCGATCGTGGTGGTCGAGGCGGTCGAGCACATCATGGAGCACGACAAGCTCTCGCCGAAGGAAGCCACGCGCAAGGCGATGGACGAAGTCTCCGGACCGGTGGTGGCGATTGCCCTGGTGCTGTCGGCGGTGTTCATTCCGATGGCGTTCGTCCCCGGTGTGACCGGGCAGCTGTACAAGCAGTTCGCCCTGACCGTGGCCGTGTCGACGCTGTTCTCGGCTCTGGTCGCCCTGACGCTGACGCCGGCGCTGTGCACGCTGTTGCTCAAGCCCAAGCAGCCCGGGCCGCCAAAGGGACTGATGGGGCGGTTCTTCGCCCGCTTCAACCACTACTTCGACCGGCTCACCTTCCACTACACCGGCGTGGCCAAGCGCGGTACCGGGGCCCTGAAGCACATCGTGGTGATGATGCTGGTGCTGCTGGTGGCCTTGTTCCTGCTGTTCCGCATCACCCCGACCGGCTTCGTCCCGGACGAGGACGTGGGGGCGTTCTTCATGCAGGCGATCCTGCCCGATGCGTCATCGACCAAGCGCACCGACAACGTGGTCAACGAGATCGGCGCGAAGCTGCGGGGACTCGACGGCGTCGATGCGGTGCTCGGCATCACCGGCTACGACATCATTTCCGGCACCGCCGCGCCCAACGCCGCGATGATGGTGATCAAGCTCAAGCCCTGGGAAGACCGCAAGGAGAAGGAACAGCAGGTCAATGCGCTGATCCAGAAGGCCATGGGCATCGGCGCGCAGACGCCCGAGTCGGTGGCGATCGCGTTCAACCCGCCTGCCCTGCCCGGCTTCGGCACGGTGTCGGGTTTCTCGATGATGTTGCAGGCGCGCGATGGCCAGAGCGCGGAGGAGCTGGCCGAGATGGCGGCGCAGTTCGTCCAGGCCGCGCAGAAGCGGCCGGAGATCGGCCGCATCACGACCACGTATTCGGCATCGACACCGAACTACCGCATCACCGTCGACCGCGAGAAGGTCAAGAAGCTCGGCATACCGATCTCGGATGTCTTCGGGACGTTGCAGGTCTTCCTTGGCAGCCTGCAGGTGAACGACTTCACCCGCTTCGGAAAGAACTACCGCGTGTCGGTGCAGGCGGATTCCGAATTCCGCCGCGACATCTCGACCCTGTCCACGCTGTTCGTGCGCAACGGCAATGGCGAGATGGTGCCGCTGGACACGGTGGTCACGGCGACACCCGGCATCGGCCCGCGCTTCACCATGCGCTACAACCTGTACCGCAGCGCCGAGATGACCGGTTCGCAGGCGCCGGGCTACAGCTCCGGCGATGCGCTGCAGGCACTGCGCGAGGTCGCCGCCGAAGTGCTGCCGGCCGGCTACGGCTACGAGTGGTCGGGGCAGACCGCGGAGGAAGTGGAGGCCGGCAATGCAGCCGCCATGGTGATGGCGCTATCGGTTGTGGTGGTCTTCCTGTTCCTGGCGGCGCTGTACGAAAGCTGGGCAGTGCCGTTTGCGGTGCTGCTTGCCACGCCATTCGGCGTACTTGGCGCGCTGATCGCCATCCTGCTGGCGAACCTCGACTTCAACGTGTACGGGCAGATTGGCCTGGTGACACTGATCGGCCTGGCGGCGAAGAACGCGATCCTGATCGTGGAGTTCGCCAAGCTCTACCGCGAGGGCGGCATGTCGATCCACGATGCGGCGATGGAGGCGGCCAAGCTGCGCCTGCGGCCGATCCTGATGACCTCCTTCGCCTTCATCCTCGGCGTGGTGCCGCTGGTGCTCGCTTCCGGCGCCGGCGCCGCGTCGAAGTTCTCGGTCGGTACCGTGGTGTTCGGCGGCATGCTGACGGCGACGCTGCTGGCGGTGCTGGTGGTGCCCGCGCTCTATGTGCTCATCCAGAGCCTGGCCGAGCGCTTTGGCGGACCGCCGAAGTTCAAGGAAGGCGCGGCGACGCCACACCCGCCGCAGGCGCCGTCGGAGGGAGGAGCGCACTGATGCGTGCTGCCGCCCTGCTCATCGGCGTGACCATCGCGCTCACCGGCTGCATGCTCGGCCCGAACTACTCGCGGCCCGACCTGGCGTTGCCGGTGCAGTACCGCGCGCCGTTGACCCAGGCCGAAGCGCAATCGATCGCCGATGTCGCCTGGTTCGACCTGTTCCGCGATCCGCAGCTGTCGGCGCTGATCCGCGAGGCGATCGACAACAACCTCGACCTGCGCCAAGCCTTGACGCGAGTGGAACAGGCGCGCGCCAACGCCAAGTTCGCGCGCGGGTCGCTGGGCCCCGACATCCGCGGCACGCTGAGCTCGACCCCATCGGCCGGCAGCGGCGACGATGACACGGTCTATTCGGCCGGACTGTCGCTGGTCTGGGAGATCGATCTGTTCGGCAAGCTGCGACGCGGCAGCGAAGCCTCGCGCGCCAACCTGCTGGCGACCGAGGACGCCGCGCGCGGCGTGATGGCCACGCTGGTGACACAGGTCGCGGCGACCTGGCTGTCGCTGCGCGAGCTGGACGAGGAGCGCGCGATCATCGAGCGCACCATCAGCAGCCAGGAAGAGTCGCTGCGCCTGATACGCGCGCAACTGCGCAGCGGCGTGGCCTCCGGCGCCGAGGAGCAGCAGGCGATCGCGCAGCTGGCGACCACGCGTGCGCAGATGCCGTTCACCGAACAGCAGATACTCGCCACCGAGAACCTGCTGGCGCAGCTGCTCGGCCGCTACCCGCAACCCATCGACCGCGGCAGCCCGATGGCCAATGGCGGCATGCCCGATTCGCCCGACATCCCCACCGGCCTGCCTACCGAACTGCTCGAGCGCCGCCCCGACGTGCGCCTGGCCGAGAACCAGCTGCACGCGGCGACCGCCCGCGTCGGCGTCGCCGTCGCCAACCGCTTCCCGTTTCCCACCATCGGCCTGAGCGCGCTGTTCGGCCGCACCGCCGTCGACCTCAGCGACCTGGGGTCGAGCAACCGCTCGCTGAGCGTCAACTCCTGGGGCCCGTACGTCGACCTGCCGATCATCGACTTCGGTCGCGCCGGCGCCAATGTCGACCTCGCCCGCGCGCAGACCGACGAGGCGACGCACCTGTATCGGCAGACCGTGCTGCAGGCGCTGGTCGAGGTGTCCAGCAACGTCAGCGCGTACGAGAAGTCGGCGAGCATCATCATCGCCAACGAGGAAAGCACCACCGCCAACCGCGAGAACCTGCGCCTGCAGCGGCTGCGCTACAAGGCCGGCGTCAGCAGTTACCTGGAAGTGCTCGATGCCGAGCGGCAACTGCTGAGTTCCGAACTCAACCTTGCCCGCGCCCGGCTGTCGCGCCTGACCTCCTACATCGACGTCTACCGCGCCCTCGGCGGTGGCTGGTCGGACCAGGAACTGCTCCGCGTCGCGCAGTGACCGCGGCAATGGCGGGCCGTCGCACCGGCAACGGTTGCCTCAACCCTTGCGGCGCCGCTGCCTGGTCTTGGCCGCGTCTGTCAGATAGCGGTTGTGGCGCTCCAGCAGCAGGCGTCCCGGCCCGCTTGCATCGCCCATGGCCGCGGCGACCCGCGGCCAGATCCCCGCACCTGCCCAGCGCAGGAAGCGGACATAGACGCTGCGCCAGGAGCCACGACCCGGTGGCAGGTCGCTCCAGACGCAGTCGACGCACACCACCCACAGCACCGACTCGATGAAGCGACGCACGCCCTGCGGCCGGTACTTGCGGCGGCCGTCGCGTGGCGGGAAAACCGCCTGCAGCACGACCGCCCACTGCGCCTCGGTCAGGAACGGCTGTTCTGCCGAGCGGCTGGAGCCGACATCGCCCCAGACCGAATCGGAGTGAACCACGATCCGGGTCGCGCCGCGCTCGGTCTGCTCGTGGATGCGATCGGCGAAGGTGTCGACACGCGATGCCGCCTGCGCCAGCAACGCCTGCACGACGGCGGTGGCGATGCCGGGCGCAACGTCCAGCGCGACCTCGACCCGACAGTTCCCGGCAACGCGATCGTCGCGGTTGATGCGCAGCACGACTTCCTGCAGCGACGGGCTGTCGGTGTCCGCCTGCGACTCGCACGGCGGCGCTGGATCCGGGTGCGGCCCTCCTTTGCCCGGCGCCGTTCCCATCGACTTCCGCGCCGGTCGCACCCGTTTCTTGACGGTGCCCAATTCGACGGCCCCCGATCCGACGGTGCCCAAAATGCATTGCAGTGCTGCTTCCATGGCCGCCTCGTTTGTCCCGGACCGCGTGCGCGATCGAGGCGCCGGAATGGCGCCCCATCGATGAATCGCGAATCCCGTGACAAACACGACATCAGGTGCGACTCAACGGCCTCATCGATCCGGAGGCCTCGCTGCGCGCCGCGCGTAAGCATGGGCAAGCCGGAAGTTGCCGGCCCGGCGCTCGACGCCCGCCAGCGCGACGTACGCATCGGACAAACCCCTGCGGTGGGCGTCATTCGCAGGCCTGCGCAACCGCGCCACGATGGCCAGCAACGTCGTGCGCGCCGCGCCGAGGTCGCCCTGAGCGAGCAACGCGCGCCCCAGGTGCACGTCCGTAGCCACGGTCCGGGGATGGAGTGGGCCGTGTTCTCCGATCAGCTCTTCGCGAGCCGTGCGCAGCGTCGCGATGCCGTCACCGACGCGTCCTGACCGGTACTGCGCCACACCGAGGATCTGGCGAGGATGGCCTGCCGGGCGATGGGCCCCGGCCAGTGCCGCGATGGCCTTGCGCGCGAACTCGGCCGCTTCGAAATGGCGCCCCAGGCCCTCTTCCGCCTCCGCGATCAGCGCATCCATCGCCGGTACGGCGAAGCCGCGCTCGCCCATGATCGCCACCACCGCCAGACGGGCACGCACCGCGTCGTCCAGGCATTGCTGATGGCGCCCTTCGGCGCACCGTGACCGGCTCAGGCCGACGAGTGCGGTCACCGCCAGGTTGCTGCCGGACTGGCCGAACATATCCACGATCCGGATCACCTCCAGGAAATCCTGCTCGGCGCCGGCGTGCTGCCCGAGCTCCAGCTTCAACAGCCCACGGTGGATCAACGGCTGCGCCATGCCCATGCTGTGCTCGCCATAAACACCCGTGCGGAACGCCAGTGCGCCATCGATGAGATGGCCGGCCAGCGCCAGCTCCCCGGTCTCGATCAGGAACTCGATCCGGAACCGGCGGCGCAGATCGGCTTCGCGCGGATCGACGCGCGCGGCAACCGCTTCGCTGCGACGGAATGTCGCCCGCGCCCGATCCGGCAGGTTGAGGATCTTCCACTGCACGTAGGCCTGGCGGACCAGGACGTCGAGCAACGGCAGCGGGTTGCTGGTGGCGATGGGTTCGGCCAGCCGTCTGGCCGCCTCGTGATCGTGCATGCCCTGCTGGTAGCGGCCGGTAATGATCTGGATGTCACCACGCAACCGCAGCAGACTCGAACGCAGCGCCAGGGCGCGAGGGCGCCCATCGTTGCCCACCCACGCCAAGGCCTGCGCGACCACGGCCTCGTCCATCCTGCCCAGCAGGAAGGACGATGTCGCCAGCTGGTAGGCGGTCATCGCCCGCGTCGCCGGGCCGATCTCGGCAGGCCCGATCGCCAGCGCCTCGCGGAACAGCTCCACCGAGGTGCTGTCCTCGCCCATCGTGGCGTAGTTCTGGCCGATGGTGGTCAACAGGCGGAAGCGCAGTTCCGGGTCGTTGTCGAACTCGATGCGGGCGCGTTTCGCACCCAGTTCCAGCAGCTCCCGCGCGGTCATTCCGGTGTCGCCGCCATCCAGCGGCAGCGCCGATGAGAACAGGCGCTCGAGGAACCGCGTGGCCGCTTCCGCCGTGACCGCCTCGCGGCGTGCGCGCTCGGCTTCGATGGCGGCGTGCCGGGCATGCCAGAGCGTTGATCCGGCGCCCGCCAGCATCGCCACGAACAGGGCCGACAGCGCAAACACGCCAAAGCAATGGCGCGAGACGAACTTGCCGAGCCGGTAGCAGGGCGTGGCGGGTTGGACGCTCACCGGGCGGCCACCCAACCAGTTGCGCAGATCCTCGGCGAGCGCCGCGGCGGAACCATAGCGCCGTTCGGGCTCGTACCGGAGGCAGGAGGCGACGATCGCGCCCAGGTCGCCGGACAACGCCTGTGCCAGCGAGCGCGGATCGTGACCGCGACGCTCCGCGATCTGCGGCGAAGCCTTTGCCCCCGCCTGCGCCAGCGTCGGCATCGCATCGAGCCGCTGGCGTATCGACGCGACTGACGCCTCCGCAGCCGTCAGCCGATACGGCAATAAGCCGCACAGCAGCTGGTACAGCAGCAGACCGAGCTGGTAGATGTCGGTTGCGGCAGTGGCCGCATGGCCATCGAGCTGCTCCGGCGCTGCGAACTGCGGCGTCATCACCCGCGATTCCGGTGGCTGCGCGCTGGCGTTGCCGTCGACCAGCCACTCGGCGATGCCGAAATCGAGCAGCTTGACGCGGCCTTCGTCCGTCACCATCAGGTTCGACGGTTTGAGGTCGCGGTGCACGACGCGCTGTCCATGCGCATGGCTTACGGCATCGACCGCCTGGCAGAACAGTTCCACGCGTTGACGCAGCCCCAGGCGGTTCGCGTCGCACCAGGCGTTCATCGGCTGCCCGTTGACCAGTTCCATCACGTAGTACGGCGCACCGCACCCGCTCATTCCGCCATCGAGAACCACCGCAATACCCGAATGGCGCAACTGCGCCAGGATCTGGCGTTCGCGGCGGAAGCGCTCGCGCGTGGCGGGTGTGTCCAGGCCGAAGCGGATCAGCTTCAGCGCGGCATCCTGTTCGAACGCGCCGTCGGCGCGGGTGGCGTGGTAGACCACGCCCATGCCACCGCGCCCGATCACCGATCGAACCCGCCAGGCGCCGATGCGCTGGCCGATCAGATCGGCGTTGCGGTCTTCCTGCCCGTCAACCTGCCCCAGCACCGCCAGCAGCGAGTCCGCGTTGCGATCGAGTATGCCGCTGCCAACGGCATGGTCGCCGTCGAGCAGTTCCTCCACCCGTGCGCGCAGGCGACCATCGCCCGCGCACTCGTGGTCGAGGCAAGCGGCGCGCGCGAAAGGCGGAAGATCCAGGGCCGCGTCGAGAATGGCGAGCGCACGTCGCTGCAGTTCCACCTGGGCGCTCATGACGGCGTGGTCACGCTACCGGCGAGCGCCGCCCCCAGGAAGGCACGTGCCTTCCTCCAGTCGCGCTGCACGGTACGGACCGTGACGCCGAGGCTGTCGGCGATCTGCGCCTCGCTGTAGCCGCCGAAGTAGCGCCACTCCACCACCTGTGCCAGGCGCGAATCGACGTCCGCCAGCAGTCGCAGCGCGTTGTCCAGCTCGAGCACGCTGGCCGCTTCCTGCCTGGGATCGGGGAGGTCCCCGGTGAGGGTGACATGGACCTGTCGGGCACCGCGCTTGCCGGCTCCGGCACGGCGGGCGTGATCGATGACGATGTGCCGCATCGCCCTGGCCGACAGCGCGAACAGGTGATTGCGGTCGCGCGGGTCGATGCTGGCGCTGCTGAGCTTGAGGTAGGCCTCGTTGACCAGGGCCGTCGGCGTCAGCGTGCTGTTGCGGCTGGACAGCTGGCGACGGGCGTGTCGTCGCAACTCCTCGTAGATCGCGGCGTAGACACGATCCAGGGCGTCCGTGTCGCCGTTGCGGGCAGTCCGCAACAAGTTCTCGAGTGACTGTCCCTGCAACGGACACATCGGCCCATCTTCGCCGCCCACTGCGGCCCCATCCTTGCGCTCATCCATGAGCATTGCCTCGAATCCGGACCAGACGATTGTGGTCGCGGGGCAGCGGCGCTGCAAGCAGACCTGGCGCTGCCATCCTGCGACGGGCACGAACGCCCATTCGCCTCGCCGGACCGCTACCATCTGCCGATGCGCATACCTGCCTGGTTACTCGGTTCCGTCCTCCTTCTCGCAGGCTGCGCGGCCGGGGACCACAGCATGAAGCAGCAGCCGACACTCCAGGAAGGGATCGATGCGTTGATGCGCGACTACGACGGGCAGGTGCCCGGAGCGTCCGTACTGGTGTTGCGCGATGGCCATGCCCTGGTGCAGCGCGGTTACGGACTGGCCGACCTCGAGTCCGACACCGCGGCAACTCCAGAGACCAACTACCGCCTGGCATCGGTAAGCAAGCAGTTCACCGCGACGGCGATCCTGCTGCTCGCGCAGGACGGCCGCCTGCGCCTGGACGATCCCGCACGGCGCTGGCTGCCGACCCTGCCGGCCGCCGCCGATGCGGTGACGATCCGCCATCTGCTCACGCATACCTCCGGGCTGATCGATTACGAGGACGTGATGGACCCGGCCAGCGAGGTGCAGGTGCACGACGCCGATGTCCTGCGCCTGCTGGCGTCGCAGGAGCGCACGTATTTCGCACCGGGCAGCGACTACCGCTACAGCAACAGCGGCTATGCGCTGCTGGCGCTGATCGTCGAGCGCGCATCGGGCCAGCGTTATGCGACCTTCCTGCACGAGCGCATCTTCGCGCCGCTGGGCATGGCGGGCACCGTCGCCTTTGAAGCCGGCATTTCCGAGGTCGCCCGGCGCGCCTACGGCTACAGTTTCGAACAGGGGCGCTGGCGGCGGACCGATCAGAGCAGCACCAGTGCCGTGCTCGGCGATGGCGGCGTCTATTCCTCGATCGCGGATCTGGCCAGGTGGGACGCTGCGCTCTATGACCAGCGCCTGCTGCGCAGCGAGTGGCTGGCCGAGGCGTTCACACCGGCCACGGCGACGGATGACCCCGACGTGCGGTACGGCTACGGCTGGCGCATCAGCGGCGAGACGCTATGGCATTCGGGCGAGACGATCGGCTTTCGCAACGTGATCGTGCGGTATCCGCAGCGTCACCTGACCGTGGTCGTGCTGACCAACCGCGACGACCCGGAGCCTTATGGCCTGGCCAAGCGGATCGCCGGATTGGCGATGGCGCCCTGAGGCGCCAAGCCCCCTTTCAGGCGAAGCTGATCCAGTCTTGCTCTGTCATCCCGAGCGCAGCGAGGGATCTGTTTTCCGCGGCCGCACAACAGGTCCCTCGCTGCGCTCGGGACGACATTCGACTTGTTCAGGGCTGCATCACTTGATCGGAACGTCGTAGAAAACCTTCGGCGCCGGCTCAGGGTTGAGGGTGAAGTGCCACCACTCCATCGGATAGTTGCGGAACCCGGCACGCTCCATCGCCGACCGCAGGCGCAGGCGGTTCTCGCGCTGGCGGGCATCGACCTGCGTCGATTCGGTGTTGGCGCGCGTATCGAAGAAGTCGAACGGCGTGCCCATGTCCAGCGGCACGCATGGCGTGTCATCTGCCCGGCACTGCATCAGCGTCAGGTCCACGGTCGCACCGCGACTGTGACCGGAAGTCGCCGAGATGTAGTCGCCCAGCAGCTGGCGCTTGTCCAGACGGGGGTAGTACTGCGGTTTGGTGCGCTGGTCGCCCAGGTCTCCGGCCCAGGCAACGAAGTGCCGCACCGCGCGCGCCGGGCGATAGCAGTCGTAGAGGCGCAGGCGCATGCCCTCGCGACGCAGATCGAGCTCTGCCTGCTGCAGGGCCTTGGCTGCATCGGCCAGCAGATAGCATCGGGCCGCGCCGTAGCCATCGACCCTTGTTCCGACGAAGTTGTCGTTGCCGGCGTAGCGGATGTCCAGGTCGATGTCCGGCACCAGCGTGCGGATGTCGACCAGGCCGGCGGCCTCGGGCGTCGCCGGTGGCGTCGAGGCGCAGGCGGTAACGGCGAGCGCAATCACCAGCAGCATCGTCGTAGGAGCGAGCTTGCTCGCGATCTGGCGTCCGCGTGTCGGAAGCGTTTGTTCGCGAGCAAGCTCGCTCCTACGCACCTGGCGCTTCATTCGCACCCGCGCTCCCACGTCAACGCCAGATCTTCGTAGTCATAGCTGAAGTCCGCCTGCGGGTCGACCTTGGCCATCCGCATCTGCCTGGCCTCCGGGAAATCCAGCCATGCTTCCGCGTCGACGCTGTCGTCGTCCCAGTTGACCAGCCAGCGCTTGCCTGCGCGCTGCACGATGCCGGTCAGCAGCGGCGACTTGCTGGCGCGCAGGCGCACCGAGTCGCCATCGCGGCACAGCCAGACCTCGCCGAACCAGGGATCGCGATAGACGCCAAGTCGCGACGCCAGCTCGTTCGCCGTGACCTTGTGCCGCTTCGACGTGTCGGGTGCCTTTTCGGTGGCCGGGCGCTTGGCGTCTTCCTGCTCCAGCAGACCGGCGTAATGGGCGACCGTCAGGCCCGGGTCGGGACGCGTGTAGCGCTTGACCAGCACCTGCCCCAGCACCGTGCGCGCCTGCTCGCCTTCGCCGTTGATCAGGATGACGAAGCCCACGCCCTTGTCGGGCAGCAGCGTCACCATCGAGTACATCCCCATCAGCGTGCCGGTGTGCGAGACCTTGAACGTGCCGTCGACATCGGCCAGGCGCCAGCCGTAGCCGTAGGCGGAGAAATGACTGTTGTCCCACTCGCGCATGCGCCGCGACAACGGCATCGGCATCTGCGGCGCCCACAGCGCATCCCGCTGCCCGCGCGACAACCAGTTCGCGGTCGTGCCGGTCGGCTTCAGCCACGCGCCGATCCAGGCCAGCATGTCGTCGAGGCTGCAGCGCACACCGCCGGCCGGGTCCATCGTCGTGGCGGCGATCACGTCGCCATCGCTGCGCACTGGAATGTTGCGCTCGCCCTGGCGCATGTGCGGCTGGGCGACGTTACCGACGAGGTCGCGACGCCACTGGCCCACCTGGCAGCGCTGCATGCCCAGCGGTTCGAACACTTCGCGCCGGACCAGCTCCTCGTACGGTGCGCCACCGGCCGCGGCCGCGACTTCACCTGCGACGATGTAGAGCAGGTTGTCGTAGTCGTAGCCGGCGCGGAAGCTGCGCTGCGGTTTCAGATAGGCCAGGCCGTGGATGATGTCGGCGCGGGTGAAGGTGTTGGGCTCCGGCCACAGCATCAGATCGCCGGCACCGGCGCGCAGGCCGCTGTTGTGGATCAACAGGTCGCGCACCTGCATCTCGCGCCCGACCCAGGGATCGTACATGCGGAAATCCGGCAGCCAGCGCACCACCGGGTCGTCCCAGCGCAGCTTGCCGGCATCGACCAGCCGCGCCAGCGTGGCGGTGGTCATCGACTTGGTGTTGGAGGCGACCTTGAACAGGGTTGCCGCGTCGATCTTGCGACCTTCGCCTTCGACCAGCTCGCCTTCCGTGCGCGCATAGACGACCTTGCCGTCCTCGACGATGCCCAGCGCGAGACCGGGCAACCTGTAGCGGGCGACGACCTGGTCGAATACCGCGTCGACATCAGCCTTGTCGGCGCGTCCCTGGTCCGCCTGCACGCCCGCGGTCGCAGCCAGAAGCAGTGCGACCAACCCGCAGCGCAGCGCCGTCATGTCAAGTCTCATTCCACACCTGTGGCAATTGTTCCCCGGCGATCATCTCCGCCATCGTCTGCCGGCGCCGGATCAGCGCATGGCGACCGTCATCGAGCAGGACCTCGGCAGCAAGCGGACGCGAGTTGTAGGTCGAGGCCATCGACGCACCGTACGCGCCGACGCTGCCGATCGACAACAGGTCGCCGGCCTCGCAACGCGCCATCGCGCGGCCGCGGGCAAAGGTGTCCCCGGTCTCGCAGACCGGACCGACCACGTCGTAGCGCGTCGTCTCGCGGTCGCCGCCGACCAATGGCACGATCTCGTGCCAGGCCTCGTACAGCGAAGGGCGCAGCAGGTCGTTCATCGCCGCATCGACCACGAGGAAACTGCGGTCCACACCCGGCTTGACCCGGATCACGCGTGTCAGTAGCTGACCAGCCTCGGCGACCAGGTAACGGCCCGGCTCCAGCACCAGTGTGCCCTGGAATTCGGCGAACACCGCGCGCACCAGCGCTGCGTATTCCGTGGCCGCAATCGGAAGATCGACGCCCTTGCGGTAACACACCCCCAAGCCGCCACCGATGTCGACGCTGGCGATCGGATGGCCCGCGTCGACCAGCTCGCGGCGGAAGGTTTCCACCCGGGTCAGCGCCTCGCGGAACGGCTCCAGGCTCAGGATCTGCGAACCGATGTGGGCATGCAGGCCGTCGAGCAGGACGTTGCTCATGGCGCCGGCGTTGGCGAACCAGCGCCGGGCTTCGTCGATGGAGACGCCGAACTTGTTCTCGGACTTGCCGGTGGAGATCTTCTCGTGGGTGCGCGCGTCGACGTCCGGATTGATGCGCGCCGCTGCGCGCGCGCATACGCCGTGCCGCTGCGCCACCTCCTGCAGGAGTTGCAGCTCGTCCAACGACTCGACATTGAATCGCCATACGCCGACAGCCAGTGCCGAGGCGATCTCCTCGGTGGTCTTGCCGACACCGGAGAAAACAATGTGCTCGGCCGGAATGCCGGCCAGCAGAGCGCGATTGAGCTCGCCCAGCGAAACGATGTCGGCACCGACACCGTGATGGGCCATCAACTGCAGGATGGCAACGTTGGAGTTGGCCTTCACTGCATAACAGATGCGGTGGTCAAGGCCGCGGAAGGCCGCCTGCAACCCGGCGATGCGCTGGCGGATCGCGTTGGCGGAATAGGCGTAGAAGGGAGTCGGCAGCTGTTCGGCCAGCGCGTGCAGATCGACGCCGTCGAACACCGACGGATCCGTATCCGCCGCGGGCCCGGGAACCGCTGCCAACACGTCACTTCCGCTCATCGCCCGCGGCACTTTTGCACTGACCTGCATGCATGGATTCCTGCAAAAAGAAGGGCGGCCCGCCTGGTAGCGGGCCGCCCTGGAGGTCCATCAGAAACTGACGGAAACAGTCAGCTGGGCGTAACGGGGCGCCTGGAAGCCTTGGCCGACACCGAAGAACCCGTTGAGCTCCGGCTGGGTCGGATCCTCTTCGCTCATGCCGACGCTCGGTTGCAGGTCCTGGTCCACGCGCACGGTCTTCTGCTGGTTGAACAGGTTGAACACCGCGAACTTGACACGCAAGTTGGAGCGTCCAAACGACTGCAGGTAGCTCACGCTCGCACCCACCTCGTACGTCCACGGCATCTCCCCGTACGCACCGCGTGCGGAGTGCACGTACACCGGCGCGTCGCTGTCGCACTGGGCCGTGCAGATGTAATAGCTGTGATAGTTGGTCGGATCGAACGGGTTGCCGGTGCCGAAGCCGGTGATCGGGCCACCGGAGCTGGCATCGAGGGTGGCACCGACCTGCCAGTTGTCGTTGAAGGCGTAGGTGCCGCGGGCCTTGATCTGGTGACGGCGGTCGTTGGCGAGCGGACCGTAGCCGCCGTAGTTCACCCACGGATCATCGAAGTTCTCGGTGCGGCCGGTGTCGGAGAAGTTGGTATCGGAGTTGACCGGGCCCTCGGCATTGCCCTCGCTCTTGGACCAGGTGTAGGACAGGTTCATCTCCCACTTGTCGTCCCAGGCACGATCGAGCTGGAACTCCAGGGCCTTGTAGGTGCGCTTGGGCTTCACCCAGCCGCGCTGGCCGACGTAATTGCCGTCGGCGTCGTACAGCGCCCAGCCTTCCTTCGCCGTATCGACCGTGACCCAGCCCATGGTGCCTGCGCA
Organism: Lysobacter sp. Soil_N_23; assembly: GCF_057656135.1. Classification (NCBI taxonomy): domain Bacteria; kingdom Pseudomonadati; phylum Pseudomonadota; class Gammaproteobacteria; order Lysobacterales; family Lysobacteraceae; genus Lysobacter; species Lysobacter sp. Soil_N_23. The sequence goes on along the minus strand of NZ_JBDGKY010000010.1, from coordinate 104,361 downwards.
GTCGGTGTCGCCCCAGACGGTGACCTTCTCGCCCGGGTTGGCCATCACCCAGCCGATGTAGCCGTCTTCGCCACACTGGCCGGTGGCGCTGATCTCCATGTCGTCGATCGCGTTGGTGAGCTTGCGGTAGATTCCGCGCACGCCCCACGACCACTTCTCGTCGAGCATCTGCTGGAAGCCCAGGATCGCCTCATCCTGGTAGACCGAGTCGAGGTCGCGGTCGACTTCCGCACGCAGGTCGCCGACGGTGCCGTCGCCCTGCGAGACATCGACCGGCCCGATCTGCGGCCCCAGGCCCGGCATCGCGTACTCCGTACCGTTGAGTTCGTGAATCTCCCAGCCATTGAACGCGTAGTACGTGCGCTGGTCGAGCAGGCCGCCGGCCTGCTTGATGTTGATGACGTTGGCCACCGGCAGGAAGTAGCGGCCGACGTTGCCGAACAGCTTCATCGTGGAATCGCCGTTGATGTCCCAGGCAAAGCCCAGGCGCGGCGCCCACATGTCCTTCATCTCGATGTAGCTCTTGCCGTCGCCGTCCTTGTTGTCGAAGGCCTCGTTGCGGATGCCCAGGTTCAACAGGAAGGTGTCGGTGATCGACCAGTTGTCCTCAAGATAGAACGCCGAATTCGTGCTCTCGAAGTTGCCGGCAATCTCGTTGCGGCGGGCACGGACGTAACCGCTGTAGCCATCCGGGACGACGCCGCCGCCCGGGTTCGGGGTCGCAGTGCCCGGACCTCCCCTGTAGACGTTGTAGAAGATCGCACCGGGGCCCGCGTAGTACTGCTTGTGGTCGGATGTATTGACCTCGTGGTCGATGCCGAACTTCAGCAGGTGGTCTCCCAGCGACCATTCGAAGTCGGCGCGGGCCTGCTCGCGCACGTCATCGCGGTTGAACACCGTGGAGTTGGTACTGCAGCCCAATAGCTCGCCACCCGCCGGCCCCGGGAACTGGGTTTCTTTCTGGACGCGGTTGCACTCCAGGTCCAGCAACGAACGGGTGAAGGCCTGGCGATGGTTTTCGCCATACATGAGCTTCATCGAGAAGTCCGAGGTCATGTTCGACGTCCATGACAGCGCCCAGTTGTCGCCGCCGGTGTCGTTGTAGATCTCGTTCTGCTTGGCGCCGACCTCCTTGCTGTCGAAGTCATAAAGGAAGACTTCGCCCACGCTGGCATTCTTGTTGGAGAACGCCATCAGGCTGAGGATGTTGTTGTCGGTGACGTACCAGTCGAGCGTACCGCCCCAGAAGCCGTCGCTGTTGTTGTTCTTGGTGATGGACGTGCCGAGGTCGTCGGTGTTGGTCGGCTCGAAGTCGCGCAGCTCGTACAACCCGTAGAAGAACAGCTTGTCCTTGATCAGCGCGCCGGACGCCCAGATGTCCAGCGTGCTGCTGGAATAGTCGTCCTGGCTGGCGGTCAGGTAGCGCTCGCCGTTGTGGTAGCGGTCCTGGGCCTGCGACTGCCAGGCGCGCGGCTCGAATACCACTTCCGCGCCGGCCTGGAAGTCGTTGGTACCGGAGCGGGCGACGGTGTTGATGACGCCGCCGGTGGTACGGCCGAACTCGACCGAGTAACCGCCGGTCTTGACCTGGAATTCCTTGTAGAACTTGAACGGCGCTTCCGAGAACCCGTTGCGGTTGTAGAAGTCGGTGACATTGAGGCCGTTGATGTAGAACGAGTTCTCGGCAACCGACGAACCGCCGAAGGAGATGCCGCCGAACGACGACTCGCCCTTGGTCACGCCCGGCGCGAGCAGGGCCACCGACGACAGGTTGCGATCGACCGGAAGGCGGCTCACATCCTCAGCGGTCAGCGTCATCGCCGACTCGGTCGAGGTGACATCCACCAGCGGCACGACGCGCGAACCCACGACCTGCACCGAAGCCAGGTTGACCGCGCCGTCGCTGCCCAGGTTGATGTTGGTCGCGCTGCCCATGGAAACGGCGACGGCGATTGGCTGACCGACGGCCTGGCCATCGCGCATGACCTGCAGCGAGTAGTTGCCGATCGGCAGCTGGGCGATGCGGTAGTTGCCCTTGGCATCCGCGGTCGTCGAGCGCGAAAGCCCGGTCTCGGTGTTGGTGACCGTGATCTGGTCGCCCTGCGTGGCATGGCCGACCACCGCACCACTGACGGTTTGTGCCGAAGCCAGCATTGGCACCATTGACGCGATGCATGCTCCCAACGCGATGCTAAGCGTTGCCCTACGAAGTGCCTTGCCGTTCATCCCTCTCTCCCCTTACTGGATTTGTCTTGTTTTGAAACTGGATTTGAAGCTCCGGATTTGAAGCCGGTTGGCCGATGCCGGACTACCTGGCAGCCGTTTCCGCAGGCAGCACCTTCGCCTCGAACTGGTAGTCCCACTGGTCGAAGTAGAGGTTTCCCCCTTGCCACTCCACTTCGCCGCGTTGTGAGTCCACGGTTTCCGACCGGAAATGCTGCTTGCGCGGCACCAGGTCGGTGCCGTAGTCGTCGTTGAACGCGATGCGGTAGGCATCCAGCCCGCCGAGGTAGAACCACTCGACGCCCGGATCGCCGGCGCCCTTGAACTGTCCGGTGGTGACGTCCACCGGCACCCAACCGTACGGCGCCAGGTACATGAAACCCCAGTCGTGCAGGTTGTCGTACGTGCCGTCGGAATAGACCATGCCCGACTGCCAGCGCGCCGGGATGCCGTTGAGGCGCAGCAGCGTCATCAGCAGCAGCGTCTGCTGGCCACAGTCGGCGTGGTCGGAATGCAGGGCGTAGTGGCTGATGTTGGTGATCGTCGAGTACTCGCGCGCGCCACCCCACGGAATGCTGTCGACCGCCGAGTAGAGTTTCTGCGCGATGCGGTACGGATTCTTTTCGTCGCCGACCACCTTCTTCGAGAACGCGCGGATGTCGTCGCTGAAGACGATGTGCGGCGGGCGCTCGCCCAGGTACGGCGCCAGTTCCGCGTTGTTGCCTGCGGGGACGACCTTGGCCGGATCGATCTGGTGGACCTGGCCGAAGATGGTCAGTTCGTAGGTAACCGAGAACTTCGTCGGCGTCGCCTTGACCGCCGGCTGTTCCATGTAGACGGTGCGCTGCAGGGTCGATTCCGGCGCCGTGACGTGCGTGGCCGGTGCGCTCGAGATCAGTTCGATGTTTTCCTGCTGGCCGGCGATCGCGCGCGGGAACGGAATCCAGGCGCGCACGACCTCCCCCGCCGGAACCGCATCGGCATTGACGATGATCGACTGGGTGACGCGGACACGGCGCGGGGCGACGCTGCTCTTGCCCGTCGCCCGGGCCTGCGCCAGCGCTTCATCGTGGTAGGCGTTGGCCGATTCCATCGGCCCGTCGTTGCGGGGCGCGGGCTTGGCACGCCTGGCCGTCGCCTGCGGGCTGACGCGGAACAGATTGGAGACCGAGCGGCTGAAGTAGTAAGGAACCCCGTCGATGACCATGTGCTCGAGCTGGTTCGAGGCCTTCCAGCCGGCGAACTCCTCATCGGTCATGTCCGGGATCAGCTCGCGCAGCCTGGCCTTCGCCTCGGGCTCGGTGATCGGAAAGTCCAGGCGGATCCGACGCATGCGCTCGCGCTGGAATTCCAGGGCCTGGCGCGCATCGGGACTCAAGTCGGACTGGGCCAGCGCGCTGTCGATCTCGGCGCTCGCCTCCTTGAAGTGACCGGCATCTATGCTCGCGGTGACTTCCTCGACCGTGTCGCCGGCTCGGCCGGCCAGGGCCGCGGTGGTCATCAGCGAAAGCCACAGGACGGAGACAGCCAGCGCACGCAGCTTGCGCTTCCGAGGGGTCTTCAGTTCAAGCGAAGGCGTAAGACTGTCCACGTGCAGTCGACCCAAGGGGTGCCGTTTCACGACTGTGTAACATGAGTGGAGTACTCGGTCAATAATTTATTCTTGACTAAAACAAGAAATGAAGTATGTATTCTGACCCAGTCGGCTACCGCCTTCCGTCCGGTGGCCCTGAGGGGACAAATCAAGATGATCGAAACGGTCTGGCCTTACGCCGCGGTTTTGCTGGTATCGGCGGGCCTGTTTCCGTCCCTGGAGAAGCGGTACGGCTGGCGCCTGTTCTCGGTGCTGCCGCCGATCGTCCTTACCTATCTGTTCGTCACCGCCCTGGCAGTGGCCGGCCTATGGCGGGCCACGCCGGAGATTGCCGCGGCGCAACGCTCGCTCACCGGCCAGTTGCTGCCGGCCCTGCTGTTCCTGCTGATGGTCGGCTGCGACCTGCGCGCGATCGTCAAGCTGGGGCCGCGCATGCTGGCGGTGTTCGCCTGCGCGATGCTCAGCATCCTGGCGGCGATAGTCATTGCCTACCTGATCTTCCGTAATGCCCTGCCCGCCGACGGCTGGAAGATGCTGGCGGCGCTGAGTGCGACCTGGACCGGCGGCTCGGCCAACCTGGTCGCGGTGAAACAGTCGATCGGGCTTCCCGACAATCTGCTGCCGTCGGTGCTGCTGGCCGATGCGGTCTGCTACTCGGTGTGGGTGATCGTGTTGTTCTCGATCAACCGCTTCGCGCCGGCCTTCAACCATTGGACCGGCGCCGACGCGCGTGCACCGCTGCCGCAGGTCGAGCCCAGGACGACCGGTGAGGCCGGCCCGGGCAGCGTGCTGCTGTGGCTGGGCCTGGCGCTGCTGGTGGGCAATCTGTCGGCTTGGGTCGCGGCGTTGCTGCCGGTCGGCGGCTTCCTCACCACGACGGCCTGGACGGTATTGATCGCCACCGTCGTCGGCCTGGTGCTGGCGCGCACGAGCCTCGCCCATTCGCCCGTGCCGGCGCCGCTGGCCAGTGCCATGCTGGCGTGTCTGGTGGCAGTGCTGGCATCGCAAAGCAACTTCCAGGGTCTCGATACCGCGCCGCTGTTTGTCGTCGTCGGCTTCACTGTGCTGATCGTGCATGTCGCGCTGTTGCTGCTGGCCGCGCGCCTGTTCCGCTTCGACCTGCACCTGTGCGGCATTTCCTCGCTCGCCCAGATCGGCGGCATGGCGACCGCGCCGGTGCTGGCGGCGACCTATGCCCGCGCACTCGTGCCGGTGGCGGTGCTGCTGGCGATGCTGGGCCTGGTGCTGGGCACCGGTGTTGGCTTGGCGATGGCCGGGCTGCTGTCCGGCCTGGCCCCTGTTGCGAACATTGCGAGCTGATCGCGGTACAGACTTCCGGAACAGACTCATTGGAACCCGAACCATGCGCCTGCCACTGACCCTTGCCCTTTCCCTGTACCTCGCCGGCACGGCATTGCAGCCGCTGGCGGCACGCGAACGGGCATGGACCATTCCCGCCAGCACCGGTGTGATCGGTGTCGACGATGCCCAGCTCGACCCTGCGTTCTGGGTCAAGCAGCTCGCCGACCCGGATCGCGTCATCCTCGACACCGATGCGATCGCCGCGCAGAACGCGCGCCTGCATCGGCTCGACAAAAGCATCCATGACCTGGCGGCGTTGCAAGGCACGTTGGATCGCGCGCAGGTAAGCGGCTGGATCGAGGCGCTGTCGCGGCGGCCGTCGAAGGCGCTGTTCGACGAGCACGGCAAGCCGGTGGCGAAGGCAACGCTTGACGAAGCGGTCGACTCGATCCATCTCGCCGCGATCCCCGAACGCCAGGACACGCGCTATGGCCTGGTCGTGCATCGCGCCGCCCTGCGCACGTTCCCGACTTCGCTGCGCGTGTTCTCGTCGGACGACGACCACGACATCGACCGCTTCCAGGAGAGCGCGCTGTTCCCGGGCGATCCGGTGGTGGTTGCCCATGAAAGCCGCGACGGCCAATGGTGGTTCGTGGTGAGCCCACGTTACGCCGCGTGGGTCGAGAAGCGCCACGTCGCCCTCGGCAGCCAGGACCAGGTGCTTGGCTACGGCCGCAAGGCGCCCTATCGGGTGGTCACCGGCGCCCGCGCCACCACCGTCTTCACCCAGGAGGAACCGGGCGTGTCGGAGCTGCAGCTCGACATGGGCGTGCGCGTGCCGGTGCTGGCGGACTGGCCGGTCGGCAAGCCGGTCAACGGCCAGGATGGATACACGTCGCACGTGATCGAACTGCCCGTTCGCAACGACGATGCCAGCCTGCGCTTCGCCCCGGCCCTGCTGCCGCGACGCGAACCCAGCCAGGACCACTACCTGCCGCTGAGCGGGCGCAACCTGATCGAACAGGGCTTCAAGTTCCTCGGCGAGCGCTACGGCTGGGGCCACAGCTACAACGGCCGCGACTGCAGCGGCTTCGTTTCCGAGATCTATCGCAGCATGGGCGTGGAACTGCCGCGCAATACCAGCGACCAGGCCGTCAGCCCGGCGCTCAACCGCATAGCCCTGAGCGACAAGGACAACCGCGAAAGGCGGCTGCAGATCGCCCACGAACTCCAGGTCGGCGATCTGGTCTACATCCCCGGCCACGTGATGATGGTGATCGGCCAGTTCGACGGCGAACCCTACGTGATCCACGACACCACCGGATTGAGCTTCAGCGGTGCCGACGGCAAGACCGTCCGCGCGAAGACCAACGGCGTGACGGTGTCACCGCTGACGCCGCTGCTGTTCAACGGCAAGCAGACCTATGTTGATCGCATGACCAATGTGCAGCGGGTGAGGCCTTGAGATGAAGCGGGAGTGAGGAGCGGGAATGGGGAAGAGGGAACGATAGTCTCCCGCCCCTGATGTTCCACGAACCTTCGGACACGCATCAGAAAGCCACCATTGCCCCAGCCACCTCTTCCCATCGTTCCCCATTCCCCACTCCCCATTCCCGCTTCTTCTCACAAGAGCCCCATGAAAATCACCGACATCCGCTTCGGCATGCTCCGCGTCCCGCTGAAAACGCCCTTCAAGACCGCCTTGCGCACGGTCGAGGCGGTGGAGGACATCGTGGTCTCGGTGCATACCGACACCGGCCAGATCGGCTACGGCGAGGCGCCGGCGACGGCGGTCATCACCGGCGACACCCATGGCTCGATCATCGAGGCGATCCGCAAGTTCATCGCCCCGCGCGTGATCGGCCAGGAAATCGCCAACCTCAACCACATCACCGCGCTGATCCAGTCGGCGCTGGAGAAGAACACCAGCGCCAAGGCGGCGGTCGAGATCGCGGTCTACGACCTGTTCGGCCAGCTCTACGGCGTGCCGCTGTACAAGATGCTCGGCGGCGGCGACCCGGTCATCACCACCGACATCACCATCAGCGTCGACTACATCGACAAGATGGTGGCCGACTCGATCAGCGCGGTCGATCGCGGCTTCGAGTCGCTGAAGATCAAGGTCGGCAAGGACATCGGCGTCGACATCGAGCGGGTCAAGGCGATCTATGCCGCGGTCGAGGGCCGCGCCCTGCTGCGCCTGGACGCCAACCAGGGCTGGAGCGCCAAGCAGGCGGTGTACGCCATCAGCATGCTCGAGGACGCCGGCGTGCGGCTGGAGCTGGTCGAACAGCCGGTCAAGGCCAGGGACCTGGACGGCATGAAGTACGTCACCGAGCGCGTGCACACGCCGATCATGGCCGACGAGAGCGTGTTCGGCCCGACCGAGGTCATCGACCTGATCCGCATGCGCGCGGCCGACATCATCAACATCAAGCTGATGAAGACCGGTGGCCTGTCCAATGCCATCCGCATCGCCGACATCGCCGCGCTCTATGGCGTGGAATGCATGATCGGCTGCATGCTCGAAAGCAGCATCAGCGTCGCCGCAGCGGTCCACCTGGCGGTGGCCAAGTCCAGCGCGATCACCAAGGTCGACCTGGATGGACCGTCGCTGTGCGCGTTCAACCCGGTCGACGGCGGCGTCAACTTCAACGAGTCCGAGATCTCGGTGACCGATGCGCCCGGCCTGGGCATCCGCGAGATCCGCGGGCTGGTGCCCATCGAGGCATGATGAGGCCTGACGAGGACCCGCCATGTCGCCCCTGCTGAAGATCCGATCCGAACGCGACCAGATGTCCGCCATCGAACGCCGCATCGCCGACTTCCTGCTCGACAACGCCCACCTGCTGCGCGACTACTCCTCGCAGCAGCTGGCCAACGCGCTCGGCATCAGCCAGTCGAGCGTGGTCAAGTTCAGCCAGAAGCTGGGCTACAAGGGCTATCCGGACCTCAAGTACTCGATCGGCCAGGCGGTCGCGCGCGGCGACGGCGGCGACGACACCGTCGCCAGCGAAGTGCGCAACGACGACCCGCATGCCGCGCTCGCCGAAGATCTGTGGCACCTCAAGGCGCAGGCCGAAGCGGCCACGCGCCTGATCAACCCACCCGAGCGCATCGACGCGATCGCGGCGGCAATCCAGCAGGCCGGCAAGGTATTCATCATCGGCCTGGGCGAGGACGGCATTCCGGCGCGCGCGTTTGCCACGCGCCTGTCGATGCTGGGCATCCTCACCGTGCACTACGTCGATGCGATCCTGATGCAGGCCGGCGTCTCCAGCGCCGCTCCAGGTGATGTGCTGCTGGTGTTCTCCGAGCACGGCAGGCAGCCGGCGCTGTGCCAGATCAGCCGCCTGTTCCGCGAGCGTTTCGGCAAGGTGATCTCGGTCAGCCGCCACACGCCCAATCCGCTGCGGGCGCATGCCGATGCGGCGTTGCTGGTATCGGCCCACGACGAGCGCCGGCATATCGAGCCGCTGCTGTACCAGTGCGCGCTGCAGCACCTGCTCGACCTCATCTTCATCCTGCTGTGCGATGGCAACGACGACCGCCGCAGCCAGTTGGACTTCAATTTCGAACGCATGCAGGACCTGCTGGACAGCTGAGATGACCGATCCGATCCGCCCCCTGCTCGCCCTCGCCGCCGCGACCCTGGTCGCAGTTGCCCTCGTCGGCTGCGCCGGCATGAAGCCAGGCCAGGCGAAACGGCCGTGGAACGGCGCAACACAGATGGTCGTGGTGACGACCGCGGACTGGAACGCCAACACCGGCACGCTGCAGCGCTACGAGCGTGACGGCAGTGGCTGGCGTGCGCTGGGAGAGGCGGCGCCGATCACGGTCGGTCGCAGTGGTTCCGGTTGGGGTGTCGGCCTGCACGCGCCGCAGTCGGGCCAACCGCAGAAAGTCGAAGGCGACGGCCGCGCACCGGCCGGCGTGTTCCGCATCGGCACCGCGTTCGGTTATGCCGACAGCACGGCCAGCGCCTGGCCCTACCAGGCGATGACGGCGTCGGACTACTGCATCGACGTCAACGCATCGCCCCTGTACAACCGCATCGTCGACGCACGCCAGGTCGGCGCCGACGCCGTCGCCGGCTCGACCGAACCGATGCGTCGCGACCTGCATGCCGGCGGCGACCAGCGCTACAAGCTCGGCTTCGTGATCGAGCACAACCCCGGCAATCGCAGCGGCGCCGGCAGTTGCATCTTCGCCCACCTGTGGAAGGCGCCGGGCGAGGCGACCGCCGGCTGCACGGCGATGGCCGAGCCGGTGATGCAGCAGTTGCTGGCGTGGCTGGATCCGAAGCGCAAGCCGGTGTTCGTGCTGCTGCCGATGGCGGAGTACGAAAGGCTGCAACAAGCCTGGAATTTGCCCACACTGTAGGAGCGACCTTGGTCGCGACCGGCCGCCGGACGCCTGGTCGCGACCAAGGTCGCTCCTACATTTCCTTCTTTTGCCAGGATTTCCCGTGTCGACCACCGCCCGCGTACTGCTCGGACTCTTTCTTGGTGCCCTCATCGGCCTGCTGCTGGCCTGGTGGGACGTCACCGCCGCGACCGGCGTCGCCGACTTCGTCCAGCCGATCGGCCGGCTCTGGCTCAATGCCCTGCAGATGACCGTGGTGCCGCTGGTGGCGGCGCTGGTGGTGATCGGCGTCAACACCGCCACGGACGCCGCCGCCTCCGGGCGCACCGCGCGCAAGGCGATCATCACCTTCGTGATCATCCTCAGCGTCTGCGCCGCGTTCGCCGCGATCGTGGCGCCGCTGCTGTTCTCGCTGGTGCCGCGCCAGGAAGGCCTGGCCGAATCGCTGCGCGCGGCCACCGCCGGCACCGCCCAGCTGAGCCTGCCCAATTCGCTGGCCGACTGGTTCGCCGGTGTCATTCCCAGCAACGCGATAGCCGCCGCCGCGCAGAGCGCGATGCTGCCGCTGGTCGTGTTCGCGCTGTTCTTCGGTTTCGCCCTGACCCGCATCGAGCCCCACCGCCGTGAGCGCCTGCTCGAACTGGTCCAGTCCATCGCCGACGTGATGGTGGTGATCGTGCGCTGGGTGTTGTGGGCGGCGCCGGTGGGCGTGTTCGCGCTGGTGCTTGCGGTGTGCGCGCGAGTCGGCCACGGCATGATCGGCGCGTTCGGCTGGTACATCGCGATCCTGTCGGCGATGTACCTGTGCGCGACAGCGCTGATGTACCCGATCGCGGTGCTGGCCGGCGGCGAACGCGTCCGCCGCTTCGCCGCCGCGATCGTGCCGGCGCAGGCGGTGGCCGCCAGCACGCAGTCGTCGCTGGCCTCGCTGCCGGCGATGATCGAAAGCTCGCGGGTGCGCCTGGGCCATCCGCTCAGCGTGACCTCGCTGGTGCTGCCGATGGCGGTGTCGCTGTTCCGCATCACCAGCCCGATGCAGTACATCGGCGTGGCGTCGTTCGTCGCCTGGGCCTACGGCGTCGACCTCAGCGCCGCGCAGATGGCGGCCGGCGCGGCCTTGGCCGTGGTGATCAGCATGGGCTCGGTCGGCCTGCCCGGCCAGGTCAGCTTCATGGCCACCAACATGCCGGTGACCCAGGCGATGGGCCTGCCGGTGGAGCCGCTGGGCCTGCTGCTGGCGCTGGACACCATCCCGGACGTGTTCGCCACGCTGGGCAACGTGACCGGCGATCTCACCGCCACGGCGGTGGTGGCCAAGGGCCAGACCGAGCCCGAGGCCGCAGCCGAAACGTCTCCCTTGTAGGGGCGGGCTTGCTCGCGACCTGGCTTGCCCGGTGCGCCGAACGTGGGTTCGCGAGCAAGCTCGCTCCTACCTCTCCCCGTGGCAGGCGGGGGGATCGGGCAACCTGGCCAACCCGAATCCGACGCAATCATGCGAAAATGCCGCGCTCGCGTTTCCCAAACCCCTGATTTAGTTAACCCTGATTTCAAAGCTTGGCCCCGTAGCTCAGTTGGATAGAGCGGTCCCCTCCTAAGGGACAGGTCGCACGTTCGAATCGTGTCGGGGCCGCCATTGCGGTGAGCCGGAGGTTGCGGCTGGAACCTGCTTCCAGCGCCATCTCGCCTCGCCTTCAAGTCCCCCAGGAGCACGTCCGATGACCCACCCCGTCCTCACCGCCCTCGGCCTGACCGATACCGAATCCGGCACCTACCTCGGCAGCGGCGAATGGTCGCCGACCCGTGACGCCGGCGTTCTGGAGTCGATCAACCCGACCAACGGCGAGGTGCTGGCCAAGGTCCAGGCCTCCTCGCAGGCCGACTACGACGCAATCGTTGACCGTGCCCAGGCCGCCTTCAAGGTCTGGCGCACCACCCCGGCCCCGCGCCGCGGCGAAGCCGTGCGCCTGTGCGCCGATGCGCTGCGCAAGCACAAGGACGCGCTGGGTTCGCTGGTCGCGCTGGAGATGGGCAAGTCCAAGCCAGAGGGCGACGGCGAAGTGCAGGAGATGATCGACATCGGCGACTTCGCCGTCGGTCTGTCGCGCCAGCTCTACGGCCTGACCATGCATTCCGAACGCCCCGGCCACCGCATGTACGAGCAGTGGCACCCGATCGGCATCGTCGGCGTGATCTCGGCCTTCAACTTCCCGGTCGCGGTGTGGGCCTGGAACAGCTTCATCGCCGCCATCTGCGGCAACATCACCCTGTGGAAGCCCTCGCCGAAGACGCCGCTGTCGGCGATCGCCTCGATGAAGATCTGCAACGCCGCGCTCAAGGCCGGCGGTTTCCCGGACATCTTCTTCCTGTTCAACGATGCCGGCACCGAGCTGGCCTCGAACTTCGTCGACGACAAGCGCGTCGGCCTGATCAGCTTCACCGGCTCGACCAAGGTCGGCCGCATCGTCGGCGAGCGCGTCGCCCGCCGCATGGGCCGCTCGCTGCTGGAGCTGGGCGGCAACAACGCGATCATCGTCGACCCCAGTGCCGACCTGAAGCTGGCGATCCCGGCCATCGCCTTCGGCGCCGTCGGCACCGCTGGCCAGCGCTGCACCACCACGCGCCGCCTGTTCGTGCAGGAGTCGATCTTTGATGACGTGCTGGCCAAGCTGATCACCGCCTACAAGCAGGTCGAGAAGAAGATCGGCGACCCGACCGACCCGAACAACCTGATGGGCCCGCTCAACAGCCGTGACGCGGTCCAGGCCTACCTGGAGGCCGTCGAGAAGGCCAAGGCCAGCGGCGGCAAGGTCGAGACCGGCGGCGCCGCCATCGACGGCCCAGGCAACTTCGTCCTGCCGACAATCGTGACCGGCCTGTCGAACGACGCCGAAGTGGTGCAGACCGAAACCTTCGCGCCGATCCTGTACGTGATGAAGTACGGCCAGCTCGACGAGGCCATCGAGCTGCAGAACGACGTGCCGCAGGGCCTGTCGTCGTCGATCTTCACCCAGAACCTGAAGTCGGCCGAGGCGTTCCTGTCGGCGGCCGGTTCGGACTGCGGCATCGCCAACGTCAACATCGGCACCAGCGGTGCGGAGATCGGCGGTGCGTTCGGCGGCGAGAAGGAAACCGGCGGCGGTCGCGAGTCGGGTTCCGATGCCTGGCGCGCCTACATGCGCCGGCAGACCAATACCATCAACTACTCCGACGCGCTGCCGCTGGCACAGGGCATCAAGTTCGACCTCTGACCGCCCCGCCATCGGAACCCGGAAACAGGAACCAGGACCCGCCGCATGCAAGCAGTCGTCCGTCGCGACAACAGCACGCTCGCTGACGTCAGCCTGGTGCCCGGTGGCACGCGTGCCCTCGTGCGTGGCGTCTACGTGACGGCAAGGGGCTGACATGTACTCCATCGTCCGCCCCTTCCTGTTCGGACTGGACGCAGAGACGGCGCACGGCGCCACGCTCACTGCGTTGGAAGCGGCTTATCGCAGCGGACTGGGCCCGCTGCTGGGCCGCCGCCCGGCGCCGCTGCCGACGCGCGCCTTCGGCCTGACCTTTCCCAATCCGGTCGGCCTGGCCGCCGGCCTGGACAAGAACGGCGCGCACATCGATGCGCTGCTGGCGCTGGGCTTCGGCTTCGTCGAAGTCGGCACGGTCACCCCGCGTGCGCAGGAAGGCAATCCGAAGCCGCGCATGTTCCGCCTGCCGGATCAGAAGGCGGTGATCAATCGCCTCGGCTTCAACAACGCCGGCGTCGACGAACTGGTGCGCAATGTCGGCAAGGCCCGCCGTCGCGGCGGCCTGCTCGGCATCAACATCGGCAAGAACAAGGACACGCCGAACGAATCGGCGGAAACCGACTACCTGCATTGCCTGGAGCGCGTCTACCCGCTCGCCGACTACGTCACCGTCAACATCTCCTCGCCCAACACCGCCGGCCTGCGCGAGCTGCAGGAAGAGCAGTCGCTGCGGCGGCTGGTGTCTATCCTGCGCGAAGCGCAGGAGCGCTTGGGCGCATTGCACGGCAAGCGCGTGCCGATGCTGGTCAAGATCGCCCCGGACCTGAGCGACAACGATGTCGAGGCGGCCGCGCGCGTACTTGGCGACCTTCAGGTCGACGGTGTCATCGCCACCAACACCACGGTCTCGCGCATCGGTATCGACGGTGCCCCGCATGCCTCCGAGGCCGGCGGCCTGTCGGGCCGGCCGCTGATGGGCCAGGCCACCGCGGTGCTGCGGATGATGCGCACGCGCCTGCCCGAATCGATCCCGATGATCGGTGTCGGCGGCATCCTCTCCGGCGCCGACGCCGCGACCAAGATGGCCGCCGGTGCGACCCTGGTGCAGTGCTACACCGGCCTGGTCTACCGCGGCCCGGCCCTGGTGCACGAATGCGTCGAGGCCATGCGCCGACGCAAGGAAGCCCCGAGCCGGGGCAACATGCCGCCGATCGTATGAGCGAGGCCGTCCGCATCCTGCGCGATGCCCCGCTCGATCATCGCAACACCTTTGGCGTCGCGGCGCGCGCGTCGTGGCTGGCTGAGCTGGGCGATGCCCGCGCCCTGCCGGAACTTCTGACGCGTGCGGAGTTCCGCGAACGTCCGCCGCTGGTTCTCGGAGGCGGCAGCAACCTGCTGTTCGCCGGCAATCCCGAGGCAGCGGTGCTGGCACTGACCGGTCAGGACGTGCGCGTGCTGCGCGACGACAGCGTCGCCATCGTCCGCGCCGATGCCGGCGTGCAATGGCACGGCTTCGTGATGCATACGCTGGACCAGGGCCTGGCCGGACTCGAGAACCTGGCATTGATTCCCGGCACGGTCGGCGCCGCGCCGATCCAGAACATCGGCGCCTACGGCGTCGAGGTGCGCGAATTCATCCACGCCGTCGAGACCTTTGAACCGGCCAGCGGCCAGCTCCATCGCCTCGACGCCGACGCCTGCGCGTTCGCCTACCGCGACAGCGTGTTCAAGCACGAACCCGATCGCTACATCGTCACCGCGGTCGAGTTCGCGCTGCCGCGCGCGCCGTCGCTGAAACTCGACTACGCCGGCATCGGCGACGAGATCGTGGCGATGGGCATTGCCGCACCGACGCCGCGCGACGTTGCCGATGCGGTGATCGCGATCCGCCGTCGCAAGCTGCCCGACCCCGCCGTGCTCGGCAACGCCGGCAGCTTCTTCAAGAATCCGATCGTGGCGCTGGCCCAGGCCGAAGCGCTGCAGGCGCAATACCCGACGATGCCGGTGTTCCGTGGCAACGATGCCGGCACGCGCAAGCTGTCGGCCGCGTGGTTCATCGACGCCTGTGACTGGAAGGGCCACCGCGACGGCGACGCCGGCGTCGCTGCGACGCATGCGCTGGTGCTGGTCAACCATGGCCACGCCAGCGGCCAGCAGTTGCTCGACCTGGCCCGGCGCATCGCCGACTCGGTGCGCACGCGCTTCGAGGTGGCGATCGAGCCCGAACCGCGGGTCATCGGCGCCACCTGGTGAACGCAGCAGCAACCTCAACCCCGATGCGCGCGGCGGGCTTCATGCTCGCCAGCACGCTGTGCTTCGGCGCAATGGCGATCACGATCCGGCTGGCATCGGCGACGCTGCACACGTTCGAGATCGCGTTCTTCCGCAACCTGTTCGGCCTGATGGCGGTGCTGCCGCTGATCGCCGGCGTCGACCGCGCCTCGCTGCGCACGCGCCAGCTGCCGCGCTACTTCGTCCGCTGCGCGATCGGCATCGGTTCGATGCTGGCCGGCTTCTGGGCGATTGGGCACCTGCCCCTGGCGCAGGCGATTTCGCTGTCGTACTCCACGCCGGTGTTCGTGACGATCGCCGCGGCGATCTTCCTCGGCGAGCACGTCCGCGCCAGGCGCTGGGCGGCGGTGGCGATAGGGTTTGTCGGCGTGCTGGTGATCGTGCGGCCGGGCTCGGCCGAGTTCAGCACCGGCACGCTGATCGCGCTGCTCGCCGCGGTGCTCAGCGGTGTCGTCGCGATCCAGATCAAGCAGCTCTCGCGCGTGGACGCGGCCAACACCATCGTCCTCTACACCTATCTGTTCTGGGTGCCGATGTCGCTGCTGCCGGCGTTTTGGGTGTGGGAATGGCCGCAGGGGATCGCCTGGCTGTGGGTGATCGGTGCGGGCATCTTCGGCACCGGCGGCCAGGTTCTGTGGACCCATGCGCTCAAGCTCGGCGAGGTTTCCGCGCTGACGCCGATCAGTTTCATGCAGCTGCCATTGGTCGCGACCGCGGGCTGGTTGTGGTTTGGCGAGAGCGTGGACGGATGGACCTGGGCGGGCGCGGCGATCATCCTGTCGGCCAATGCCTATATCGCCCATCGCGAGGCGGTGCTGACGCGGCGCGCGGCGACGGCTGCGCCGACGTCGGCCGCGACGCCAGGCGGCTGATGGAAAGCCCCTCTCCCGCGTGCGGGAGAGGGGTTGGGGTGAGGGCAGGCGACGGTCACCGCCAAAAACGCCCTCATCCGCCCTCCGGGCACCTTCTCCCGCCAGCGGGAGAAGGGAGATTCAACGCCACGGTCGCAAGCCACCCCAGTACACCAGCAGATACACCACCACCGCCCACACACTCGCCGCCGCCCACCCGGCGAGGATGTCCGACGGGTAATGCACGCCCAGGTACACCCGCGACAATCCCACCAGCACCACGAACGGCAGCATCAGCGCCACCATCGGCCAGCGCCAGCGCGTGCGCCATGCCAGCAGCACCAGCACCCAGGCCAGCGTCATCGAGCCCATCGCGTGTCCGCTGGGAAAACTGAAGTTGTGCTCCGGTGCGATCGAGCCCCACAGCGACGGCCGCTCGCGCGCGAACGCCGCCTTGGTGGCGATGTTGAGCAGCGCCGAACCGGCCAGCGCGATCGCGGCGAAGGTGGCCTCGCGGTATCGGCGCAGCAAGGTCAGGACCAGCACCAGCGCGATGTCGAATGGCACCACGCCCCACAGATATCCGATCCGCGAAATCAGCACGAAGAAGCGATCGAAGCCTTCTCGGGCAAGATCATGGGCGAAATGCAGGATCGGTTCGTCGAACGCGATCGCTTCCTGCTCGTGGATTTCGTCGGCCAGCTCGGCGAAGCCCCACAGCGGCAACAACAGGCCAACGAACACCAGCAGCAGCCGGCCGCCGTAGCGACGCAGCACGTCTGCGCCGTAGCACAGCTCCTGGCTTAGTGCGCCGCTGCCCTCAGCCGGCACGCGCTGCGTCGTCTGCCGCGCCGTACTTGCGCTCGACGTAGCGGTCGATCAGCTCGACGAACTCGTGGGCGATGTTCTCGCCACGCAGCGTCACGGTCTTCTCGCCGTCCTCGAACACCGGTGCCGACGGCGCCTCGCCCGTGCCCGGCAGCGAGATGCCGATATTGGCGTGACGCGACTCGCCCGGGCCGTTGACCACGCAGCCCATCACCGCCAGGGTCAGGTTCTCCGCGCCGGGATGGCTGATCTTCCACACCGGCATCTTCGCCCGCACGTGTTCCTGCACCTTCTGCGCCAGCTCCTGGAAGAAGGTGCTGGTGGTGCGGCCGCAACCCGGGCAGGCGGTGACCATCGGCGTGAACGCGCGCAGGCCCACGGTCTGCAGCAGCTCCTGGGCGACGATGACTTCGTTGGTGCGCGACTGGCCCGGTTCGGGTGTCAGCGAGATGCGGATGGTGTCACCGATGCCTTCCTGCAGCAGCACGGCGAGCGCGGCGCTGGAGGCGACAATGCCCTTGCTGCCGATGCCGGCCTCGGTCAGGCCCAGATGCAGGGCGAAATCGCTGCGACGGGCCATTTCGCGGTACACGGCAATGAGCTCCTGCACGCCGCTGACCTTGGCGCTGAGGATGATGCGGTCGGCCGACAGGCCCAGCTCGACCGCGCGCGCAGCCGAGTCCAGTGCCGAGCGGATCAGCGCCTCGCGCAGCACTTCGGCGGCTTCGCGCGGCTCGGGGAGCTTGTGGTTCTCGTCCATCAGCTGTGCAGCCAGGGCCTGGTCGAGCGAGCCCCAGTTGGCGCCGATGCGGACCGGCTTGCCGTGCTTGATCGCCAGCTCGATGAGCGTGGCGAACTGGCTGTCCTTCTTCTTGCCGAAGCCGACGTTGCCGGGGTTGATCCGGTACTTCGCCAGCACCTCGGCGCAGGCCGGCTCTGCGGTCAGCAGTTGATGGCCGTTGTAGTGGAAGTCGCCGATGATCGGCACCTCCACGCCCATCATCGCCAGCTTGTCGACGATGCGCGGAACGGCGGCGGCGGCTTCGACCGTGTTGACCGTCACCCGCACCATTTCCGAACCGGCGCGCCACAGCTCGGCGACCTGCCTGGTGGTCGAGGCCACGTCGGCGGTATCGGTATTGGTCATCGACTGCACGACCACCGGCTGGCCGCCGCCGACTTCGACGCCGCCGATGCGCACGGTACGCGTCAGGCGTCGCGGGAGCGGGCCGAAGCCGGGGTGTGCGCAGGGCGCGGGAGCATGTGAATTCATGGCTGCCATTGTAGGCCAGGCGCGTAGCCAGCCCCACCTGCGGCTGACCCGGGGGTGACCCGTGGCGGCCGCTGCGCTACCTTGACCGGCCGTGATAGCCAGCAGTCCATGAACGACTTCCCCACCGAACCGGGCCCGGGCGGCCACGCCGACCAGGTGCTGACGCCGAGCCAGCTGAACACGCTGGCGCGCGATCTGCTGGAAGGAGCGTTCCCGCAGGTGTGGATCGAGGGCGAGCTGGGCAATGTCTCCAGGCCCTCTTCGGGCCACCTCTACTTCACTCTCAAGGACGCGCGCGCCCAGGTCCGCTGCGCGATGTTCCGCCCCAAGAGCAGTTGGCTGAAGTTCGTCCCGCGCGAAGGCCTGCGCGTGCTCGGCCGTGGCCGCCTGACGCTGTACGAAGCCCGTGGCGAATACCAGCTGGTGTTCGACCACCTGGAAGAGGCCGGCGAAGGCGCGCTGCGGCGCGCATTCGAGGAACTGCGCGCGCGCCTGGCCGCCGAAGGCCTGTTCGATGTCGAGCGCAAGCGGCCGCTGCCGCGCTTCGCCCGCCGCATCGGCGTGATCACCTCCCCCAGCGGCGCGGCCGTGCGCGACGTGCTGAGCGTGCTGGCGCGGCGCTTCCCGCTGGTCGAGGCCGACGTCCTGCCGGTCCAGGTCCAGGGCGAGGGGGCGGCGGCGCAAATAGTTGCCATGCTGCAACGGGCCATCGCCTCGGCACGCTATGACGTGCTGGTGCTGGCGCGCGGCGGCGGTTCGCTCGAGGACCTGTGGGCGTTCAACGACGAGCGCCTGGCGCGCGCGATCGCGGCCTCGCCGGTGCCGATCGTGTCGGCGGTCGGCCACGAAACCGACTTCAGCCTCAGCGACTTCGCCGCCGACGTGCGCGCACCGACGCCGTCTGTCGCGGCCGAACTGCTGGCGCCCAATCGCGAGGACCTGCTGCATCGCCTGCGCATCCTCGAATCGCGCCTGCGCAACCTGCACACGCAACGCCTGCGCCAGGCGATGCAGCGCGCCGACCGCGCCGCGCTGCGTCTCAACGCCATGCGTCCACAAGCGCGACTGGAAGCGCTCGGCCGCCGCCAGCGCGAAGCCCTGCGTCGCCTCAACGCCGCCTGGCGCCAGCAGCTCGAACGCGAGCGCGCTCGCCTGCGCCATGCCGATGCGGTGCTGCGCGCCGCCCATCCGCAAGGCCGCATTGCCCGCCTGCGCGAACGCCTGGCGGCCTTGCGCCCGCGTCCGCAGGCGGCCATCGTGCGCCGACTGGCCAAGGACGCGATGCACCTGCGCGGCCTGGCACGCTCGCTCGAAGCGGTGAGCCCGCTGGCTACCGTCGCTCGCGGCTATTCGATCCTGCAGCATGCCGACGGCCGGGTCGTGCGCAGCGTGCTGGATGCGGCACCGGGTGACCGGCTGGCCGCGCGGTTGAGCGATGGGCAGCTGCAGGTGCGGGTCGAGCCCAAGGACGACTGATCCTCCCCTTCTCCCGCGTGCGGGAGAAGGTGCCCGAAGGGCGGATGAGGGCGCTCTTCGCGATGCGCACAGCTGCCCTCACCCCAACCCCTCTCCCGCAAGCGGGAGAGGGGCTCAACATTCCTCACGCCAACCACTCACCATCTCGTGGGAGTGGGCTCAAGCATCCCTCACACGCCCCCCGCTACGATGCGCGGACCCGTGCCCGAGGAAGCGTGCATGACCAAGGCCTCCGATCTGTTCGTCGCCGCGCTCGAAGCCGAGGGCGTGGAATACGTCTTCGGCATTCCGGGCGAAGAAAACCTCGACCTGCTCGAATCGCTGCGCACCTCGCGCATCCGCCTGGTCCTGACCCGCCACGAACAAGGCGCCGGCTTCATGGCCGCCACCTACGGCCGCCTTACCGGCAAGGCCGGCGTTTGCCTGTCGACGCTCGGTCCCGGCGCGACCAACCTGGTCACGCCGGCGGCCTACGCCCAGCTCGGCGCGATGCCGATGCTGATGATCACCGGCCAGAAACCGATCAAGACCAGCCGCCAGGGCCACTTCCAGATCGTCGACGTGGTCGACACGATGCGGCCGCTGACCAAGTACACCCGCCAGATCGTCTCCGCCGACGCCATCCCGGCGCGCGTGCGCGAGGCCTTCCGCCGCGCCGAGGAAGAACGCCCCGGCGCCACCCACCTGGAGCTGCCGCAGGACATCGCCGGTGACGAAACCGGCGCGCGCCTGATTCCCGCCTCCTTCTCGCGACGCCCCATCGCCGACGACAAAGCCATCGCCCACGCCGCCGCCGCGATCAGCCAGTCGCGCCACCCCTTGCTGATGATCGGCGCCGGCGCCAACCGCAAGACCACCGCGCACCAGTTGCGATCGTTCATCGACAAGCTGGGCATCCCGTTCTTCACCACGCAGATGGGCAAGGGCGTGATCGACGAGCTGCACCCGCTCTGGCTGGGCAACGCCGCGCTGTCGGATCATGACTTCGTCCACCGCGCGATCGATGCCGCCGACTGCATCGTCAACATCGGCCATGACGTGATCGAGAAACCGCCGTTCTTCATGCGCGAGGGACGCCGCACCGTCATCCACGTCAACTACGAAGGCGCCGAGGTAGATGCGGTGTACTTCCCGCAGATCGAGGTCGTCGGCGACATCGCCAACACCGTCTGGCAACTGGGCGAGGTGCTGTCGGCGCAAGCACACTGGGACTTCGCCTTCTTCGACCGGGTGCGCGCCGCGCTGCTGGCCAACCTGGTCGAACGCAGCGACGCCGACCGCTTCCCGATGGCCCCGCAACGACTGGTCGCCGACGTCCGCAGCGTCATGGGCCCGCGCGACGTGGTCTGCCTGGACAACGGCCTCTACAAGCTCTGGTTCGCCCGCTGCTACCGTTGCCGCGAACCCAACACGCTGCTGCTCGACAACGCCCTGGCGACGATGGGCGCCGGCCTGCCCTCGGCGATCGCGGCGCGAATCGTCTGCCCGGATCGGCGCGTGCTGGCGGTATGCGGCGACGGCGGCTTCATGATGAACTCGCAGGAACTCGAAACCGCCGTGCGCCTGGGCCTGGACATCACCGTGCTGGTGCTGCGCGACGACGCCTACGGCATGATCAAGTGGAAACAGGCGCACGAGCGCTATCCGAGCTTCGGCATGGACCTGGGCAATCCGGACTTCGTCCGCTATGCGCGCAGCTATGGTGCACGCGGGCATCGCCCCGCCTCCGCCGACGAGTTCGCGCCGATGCTGCAGCGTGCCCTGGACACCCCGGGAATCGACCTGATCGAAGTGCCCATCGACTACAGCGACGACGACCGCCTGCTCAACGAGGAGATTCCGAAGTTGAGCGCCGTCCTGCAGTAGTCATCCGCCCCCCCTTTCTTTCATCGGAGAACGACATGGCCAAGCCAAAGCGCGCCGCCTCCGGCCTGATGGCCAGCTACCCGTACTACCTCGCCAACCGTCCGGTCGCCGCCAACACCGACCTGGACGTACTGGACAAGTACAGCGGAAAACGCGCGACCCGTGTCGCCCTGGCCGACGCCACGGCGGTACGCAAGGCGATCGTGGCCGCCCACCAGGCACGCGAGGCGGTCGCCGCCTTCCCGCCCGATGCCCGCCGCGACGTGCTCGAACACTGCGTCATGCGTTTCCAGGAACGCTTCGACGAGCTTGCCCTGGCGCTGTGCATCGAGGCCGGCAAGCCCATCGCCGACGCACGCGGCGAGGTCACCCGGCTGATCGATACTTTCCGCATCGCCGCCGGCGAGGCGACCCGCATCGACGGCGAAGTGATCGAGCTGCAGATCTCCAAGCGCACGCGCGGCTACCGCGGCATGGTGAAGCGCGTGCCGATCGGCGTGTGCAGTTTCATCACGCCGTTCAACTTTCCGTTGAACCTGGTCGCGCATAAAGTGGCGCCGGCACTTGCCGCCGGTTGCCCGTTCGTACTCAAGCCCTCGGAGAAGACACCGATCGGCGCGCTGATCATTGCCGAAATACTGGCCGAGACCGACCTGCCTCGTGGCGCATTCTCGGTACTGGCCTGTTCGACCCAGGACGCCGCGCAGCTGATCGAGGACGAACGCATTGCCCTGCTGAGCTTCACCGGCGGCCTGATCGGCTGGGACCTCAAGGCCCGCGCCGGGCGCAAGAAGGTCACGCTGGAGCTGGGCGGCAATGCCGCCTGCATCATCGACGACGACCCGGGCATGCCGCTGGACCGCGTGGTCGAACGACTGGTCTTCGGCGCCTACTACCAGAGCGGCCAGAGCTGCATCAGCGTGCAGCGCATCTACGCGCACGCGGCCATCTACGACAGGCTGCGCAAGAAACTCAAGGCAGCGGTGGCGAAGTTGCCGATGGGCGATCCGCGCGACGAGAAGACCTTCATCGGCCCGATGATCGACGAGGCCGCGGCCAAGCGCGTGGACAGCTGGATCGAGGCCGCGCGCAAGGGTGGCGCCAAGCGCCTGGCCGGCGGCGCCCGCAGCGGCAACATGGTGCCGGCGACGCTGCTGGAGGGCGTGCCGCGCAACAGCGATCTGTACCGCAAGGAAGCCTTCGCTCCGGTCGCGCTGATGGAGCCGTTCGACGATTTCGAGCAGGCCATCGACCAGGTCAACGACAGCGACTTCGGCCTGCAGGCCGGCGTGTTCACCGCGCACCTGGACCACGCCATGCGCGCCTGGGATCGCCTCGATGTCGGCGGCGTCATCGTCGGCGATGTGCCGAGCTTCCGCGTCGACAACATGCCCTACGGCGGAGTGAAGCACTCGGGCCTCGGTCGCGAGGGCGTGCGCTATGCGATCGAAGACATGACCGAACAGCGTCTGCTGGTGATCCGCGACGCAACCGCTTGAACAACGCGCTTTCTAGCCCCTCTCCCGCTTGCGGGAGAGGGGTTGGGGTGAGGGCGAGCGGAATGTGAGGCCTGCCAGACCGTTGGATAGGTACTACCTGCGCGGCGCTGGCGCCGGCTCGTCGACCTTGCCGATGCTGGTCTCGCCAACGCTGACTTCGCCGCCCGTGGCCCACTGGGTCACCGGCTGCAGCCATTCCTGCCTTGGCGCGTGGAACAGCGCCGCACCGTGGCCGCTGTTGAGCACCAGTTCCTTGCGCTCGCTGACCTTGGGCGAGTCGCCCCACAGCGAGCGGCACGACAGCGACGTGCTGTCGTTGGCGTCGTGGATGCCGAGTACGCGGCCACTCATGCGGAAGTTGTAGTTGGCCTTCATTACCGGATCGCACTGGCCCAGGAGCGCGTAGTTGACGTGCCTGTCGCCGACAAGCGCGGAGGTCAGCGTGGCGACCTTGGAACCTGTGCCTGCACCGACGACATTGATCTCCTCCGGCGCGACGCCCTTGGCCATCAGCGCGCGTACTTCGTCGGCGATGCGGTGCGCATAGGCAAGGCGCGTTTCACCGGCATAGGCGAAGGTGCTGACTTCGAATCCCTGGTCTTCGAACGCCTGCACGATCGCGGCGTGATCGACGCCGGCTTCAGTGGACGGCAAATAGATAAGGTGTGGCGAACCGGCGACCGCGGCCGACGACGCGGCCAGGAATATTGCCGCAGCCAATATGCGACGGGGCAATACGTGCTTCAGGGGGGAAGGCATGAAACGGGTCATGGCAGGTACCTCCAGCAAGAGCGTCGACGACGCGGGGGGAGCTGATGAGGGGGGAGCTGTGAGACGTAACCGGCGGGTTCAATCGTGCGCGCGACTCTCGCGCCTCCACCAGTTCGAAAGGTCATACCAACTTCTGGGATACGTGAAATAGGATGCGTGACAGCTGTTGCGCGTTTATGCACAACGCAGGCAATTGCGTTTGCTGCACTGGGTGAATGCGATGCATTGAACATCGCCATTGGTCAGGGGCACTTCTGGCCCATGGCCGGCCACGGGAGAAAATCGTGAAGGCTTAACCCCGTTCGATCGCTCCGCTCGTTGGCCACTGCAACCCAACCGGAGACAGCAACATGAAGCGCACTCCCGTCGTCCGCCCCACCCTGTTCATGGCAGTCACGCTGGCGCTGTCCGCCTGTCACGCAACCCGTGATTCGTCGCAGGCCGAACGTGCCGATGCGGCAGCCGAACCGGCCGCAATGGCCGCCGAAATGGCGGCCGACGCCGCCATGACCGCCTGCGTGCAATCGACCGCGGCCAAGGAAGCTGGCACGACCGATGCCAGGCGCCAGCGCCGCGAGGCACCCATGAAGTCGCTTGCGCCGCCACCGGCATCTCCGCCCGCGCCTTCTCCTACGCTCGACGCGATCATGGTCACAGGTTCCAGGGTCGGTTACGCGCCCGCGATGCCCATGGCGATGCCCGCGCAACAGCAACCGGCCAATACCGAACGCTACGCGGCAATCGTCGACAACCCGGTGCGCCGTGCAACGGAAGATCCGGTGTCGACCTTCTCGGTCGATGTCGATACCGGCAGCTATGCAAACGTACGCCGCATGCTCAACGAAGGCGTGCGGCCGCCGGCCGATGCCGTTCGCGCGGAGGAGTTCATCAACTACTTCGACTATGGCCACCCCGCACCGGCCACGCGCGAAGTGCCGTTCCGCGTGACCACCGAACTGGCGGTGGCGCCGTGGAATGCACAGCGTCAGCTACTGATGGTGGGCATCAAGGGTTATGACGTGCCCAAGGCAACGCTGGCACCGTCCAACCTGGTGTTCCTGATCGACACTTCCGGCTCCATGGACTCGCCCGACAAGCTGCCGCTGGTCAAGGCCGCACTGCGGCAACTGGTGCCGCAATTGCGCAGTCAGGACCGCGTCTCGATCGTGGTCTATGCCGGCAGCGCCGGACTCGTGCTCCCACCCACGCCAGGCGATCGCCACGGCGAGATCCTGGCCGCGCTGGACCGCCTCGACGCCGGCGGCAGCACCAACGGCGGCGATGGCATCCGCCTGGCCTACGCCATGGCCCGGCAGGCGTACATCGACAAGGGCGTGAACCGGGTGATCCTCGCCACCGATGGCGACTTCAACGTCGGCACGGTCGACCAGAACGCACTGGAGACACTGGTCGGCGACCAGCGCAAGCACGGCATCGCACTAAGCACGCTCGGCTTCGGCAGCGGCAACTACAACGACGAGATGGCCGAACAGCTGGCCGATGTCGGCGACGGCAACCACGCCTACATCGACAGCCTGCGTGAGGCGCGCAAGGTGCTGGTCGAACAGATGAGTTCGACGCTGATGACCATCGCCCGCGACGTCAAGATCCAGATCGAGTTCAATCCGGCCCAGGTCGCCGAGTACCGCCTGATCGGCTACGAGAACCGGGTGCTGCAGCGCGAGGACTTCAACAACGACAAGGTCGATGCCGGCGACATCGGCGCCGGCCACCAGGTGACGGCGCTGTACGAGATAACGCCAGCCTCCTCATCGGCGCAGCGCGTCGGCTCCCTGCGCTACGGTGCCTCGACGCAAACCGCGAAGACCGACCTCGGCGGCGAGATCGCCCACCTGCGCCTGCGCTACAAGCTTCCGGGCCAGGATCGCAGCCGGCTGATCGAGGCGCCGGTACTGGCCTCGCAGGTGACCGGCAGCCCGAGCGAATCGTTGCGCCTGGCCAGTGCCGTCGCCGGCTTCGCCGACGCGCTACGCGGCGGCAGCCGGATGGACGGCTGGAGTCTGGACGGCATCATCCGGTCGGCAACTGCGTCGAAGGGGCGAGACGCCAATGGCGAACGTGCCGAACTGGTGGCGCTGATGAAGCTTGCGCAGGCGCAGATCGACCCGAATCAGGAAACCCGTATCGGCCTGGGCCGATAACCCCCCGGCGTAGGAGCGAGCTTGCTCGCGATCGGGCGTGCCGCGGCCGATAGGCCCGATCGCGAGCAAGCTCGCTCCTACCAGACCGGTTCAGGCGCGCAGGCGCTCGATCATCGGCTGCAGCCATGGCTCGTACGGCGCCCACTTCGGACGCTCGCGCACCTGGATGCTGTCGCGCACCTGCACCGCGCTGGCAGTCACCACCGCACGCTTTCGCGAACCGATCTCGAGCATGGCCGGATCGAACGCCAGTCCGCAGAAATCGGCGACACGGCGCAACTCGGCCTCCGGATCGGAGACCAGCTTCGCGTACTCCACATCGAGGATCCGGCCCGGGAACCGCGCATGCCACCGCGCCATCAAGCGCTTGTAATGGCGGTGATAGTCGGCCAGTTCGATCGGGTCGTAGCTGTACGCGTTGGCCTCGGAGAACAGTTCGCGCAGGTTCGAGAAACAGGTCTCGACCGGATCGCGCACCATGTGCAGGATCTTCGCCTGCGGCAGGGCGTGGGCGATGAAGCCGATGTTGAGGAAGTTCGACGGCAGCTTGTCGGTGAAGCAGCGTCGGCCCTCGGCTCGCCACTTCACGCTGTCGAGGTAACGCGCGCCGGCGGCGGCCAGATCGGCACCCTGCGCGCGCTCGACCAGGGTGCGATCGATCACGCCACGGCAATGATGGTCGGTGGCATGGCGCATTGCGCTGGTGAAGTCGTAGAGCTCGCCGAGGCCGCGAACTTCCGGGTGGCCGTCGAGCAGTTGTTCCAGCAACGTGGTGCCGGAGCGGTGCATGCCGACGATGAAGATCGGCAGCGTGGCCTCGCCCTGCCCCCGGTTCACGACCGAGGTTGCCGGCTCGAACTTCGACAGCGCATCGAACAGGCTGGCCGTGGTCGCGTTGTCGTAGCTGAGTCGCGAGCGCTTGGCCCTGCATCCGCGCACCAGTGCATTCCAGGCCGCTTCATGCCGGCCGAGATCGTCGAGTTCCTTGTGCAGTGCGAACGACAGCAGCGCGATGTCTTCGGCAGATCGCCCTGGCCGCTGCAGTTCCCGCTCGATCGCCGCAACGTGATTGCTGTCGGCGGTCTGCTTGCGGACCCATGCCGCCAGCCAATACCCCTGTGCGATCTCGGGCGCGCGGCGCTGGCTGCGCTCGATGTCCTGCCCGGCCTCGGCGAACCGGCCCAGATAGGTCAGGACCTGGGCGCGTGCCAGCAGCGTCGGCGGGTAGTCCGGGTCGGCGCGCCTGGCTTCGTCCAGGAAGGCGATCGCGCGACCGGGAAGATTGACGTAGCTCAGCTGCGCGGCCGCGGCGATCAGCAGCGGGATCGGCATGCGCGACATCGGCTTGGCGCGATCGATTGCGGCCTGCAGCGTCGGCACCCGGTTGAAGGTGCGCAGTCGCGGCAGCAGTTCGGCGAGCAGCCTGGGGTCGGTGGTGCCGCTGGCCGCTGCCGCCATCGCGTAGTTCTCAGCGCGCCGATAGTGGCCACGAAGCGAGCTGAGATAGGACAGCTGTATGAGCGAGTACGGTTCATTGGGCCGCAGGGCCTGCACCTGCTCGAACGCGGCAATGGCACCGTCGAGGTCGTCGCTCTCGGCCAGCGACTCGGCCTTGGATATCAACGCCTGCAGCGCGGCGGGGGCGACGTTCGACATCTCAGGCCTCCAGCCGTTCGCGCAACGGTTGCAGCTGGCGCTCATAGCGCCTCCACGCGCCAACCCCGCGGCCGTGGATGCCTTCACGCACCTGGCTGCTGCTCGCGGTCGCCACGGGCGCCTGGTTGCGGGTGATGTCGGACAGGCCAGGCTGCGCGGGCAACCCCAGGAACTCGATCAGCTGCGCCGCGACGGCTTCCGGGTCGGCCACGAGCGCTTCGTAATCGACCACGCGCACCGCATGCGGCGCCGCGTCCTGCCAGTGCTGCATCCATTGCTGCGCGTGGCGGCTGTGCGCGGCCAGGTCGTCCAGGCCGTAGCTGTACGCATAGGCGTCGCCCTGGAACAGCTCCTTGAGATTCGAGAAGCAGGCATCCATCGGATCGCGGCGCAGGCACAGGATGCGCGCATGCGGCAGCGCCCGCAGGATCAGCGGGATGTTGAACAGGTTCTGCGGATTCTTGTCGAGCACGCAGGGACGCCCCGGTGCGAGCAATCGCATCCGCTGCTGGAAAAGATGGCCGGCAGTCCGCGCATCCACCTGCGCCACGCGCTCCAGGCTGGCCGGCGTGCGCTGGAAGAAGTGATCGGAAGCCTGGCTCATCGCCATCTGGAAATCGTTGCGCTCGCCGAGCGAATCCACCCAGCCGTGGTTGCCGAGGATGCGATCGAGCAGCGTCGTCCCGCTGCGCGGCATGCCGACGATGAATACCGGCAGCGGACGTTCGCTCGACCCCAGTGCCTGCGCGGCCACCGCTGCGGTGGCCGGCGGCACCGGCAGGCGCTTGAGCGCCTGCAGATAGGCCGCTTCGGCGGAAGCGTCATACGCCAGACGCCTGCGCATGATCGCCGCGCCCTGCTCGAGCACCTGCCAGGCCTCGTCGACCTCTCCCGCCGCGTCCATCTCATGGAACAGCGCGTACAGAAGATGAGCCTGCTCGATACCGCCGACAGG
The DNA here is from genome assembly GCF_057656135.1 of Lysobacter sp. Soil_N_23. Classification (NCBI taxonomy): domain Bacteria; kingdom Pseudomonadati; phylum Pseudomonadota; class Gammaproteobacteria; order Lysobacterales; family Lysobacteraceae; genus Lysobacter; species Lysobacter sp. Soil_N_23. Next base: position 76,006 of record NZ_JBDGKY010000010.1, on the reverse strand, counting down.
GCAACGTGCCAGCGCCTGACGAATGCGCGGGACACGCTGCAACGGCACTCGCGCGCGGGAGTGGGTGGCAAGCGCCCAGTGCGCATCGGGAAAACCGGGAGACAGCGCAAGCGCCGCCTCGTACGACTGCTCGGCGCCGGCCATGTCGCCCAGGAAGCGCAGTACATTGCCGCGCGTGAACGACAGCAGGGGATGTGCCGGCACATGACGGGCGACGGCGTCGAGGAAACGCAGCGCGTCCTCGTAGCGCCCGGCCAGCCACAGGTGCTGCGCCAGTACCGCCGATTGCTGGAGGATGTTCGGATCGGACCAGTCGGCCGACAGGATCACCGAGGCCACTTCCGCCTCCTCGGCGAACTCCAGCAGGCGCCCGGTGACATAGCCGGCGTTGCGCGTGCTGGCCTTCAGCCGCACCGCGTCGGCGGCGCGCAGCGCATGCTCCCTCGCCGCGCAGTAGCGATCGCCGAACTGCGCCAGTCGCGACATGCGCAACTGCGCCGGCACGTGGTGCGGCTCCCTCGCCAGCATCTCCTCGTACACGCGTCCTGCGCGATCCAACGCGCCTTCGGCTTCGAGCCGCTGCGCCCGGCCCCACATTTCGGAAAGAACAGCCTGCATAGATCCGCCATCGGAAGAACGCTTCAAGCATAGCGGCATACGTTGCGCGCACAACGCCGTTTGGGCCGGAAAGTCGGGGTTTCTGGCAAAACTTCCTTCGCCGGAAAGGTTCCGAGTGGTCGGCGAGCGGAGGGTACTCGAGCAACGTCACTGGGTCCCCGCCTTCGCGGGGATGACGGTCTTCCAATGACGGAGAAGCCCCTCTCCCGCTTGCGGGAGAGGGTTGGGGTGAGGGCCGCCGAAGACCGGGAAACGAAATGCCGAAGCGTCGTCCGCCGGGCCGGGGATTGCTCCGCAGACGCAAGCCCAACACGCAACAGCAACAGCACCAGCACCAACAGGCCCCTCACTGCGTTCGGGACGACAGATGCCGCCAACCTTCAAGCAAAGGGAACGAGAACAAAAAACGGCCGCCTTGCGGCGGCCGTGAGAGAGAAAAGTGGAACTTGAATCTTAGAAGTCGTACTGAACCATGAAGCGGAACTGGCGCGGCGCCTGGAAGGTACGCGGCAGCAGGTAGGTGTTCAGCGGCGCGCCGCTGACGGCGTCCTCTGCCACTTCCGTCACCGAGGTGACCTTCTGGTTGTTGAACACGTTGAAGATGTCCATCTTGAACTGCAGACCCTTCGACCAGCTCGGGAAGTACGCCACGTTCAGGTCGATCGAGTTGGTCCAGGGCAGACGACCGGCGGTGCCGCGCGGCACGGCATGGGCCGGGAACGGCGTGCCGCTCTCGTCGAAGCCTCCACCTGCCTCGGTGGTGCCGCAACGGAAGAACGACGAACCGTAGCCGTGCAGGTGATCGTCTTCCGGATCCACCTCGTCGATCGCCAGCACGCCGAAGCAGTTGATCGGACGACCCGACTGCACCAGCAGGTTGGCACCGACCGACCACTCGTCGGTGAACTGGTAGTTGCCGAACACCTTCAGGCTGTGGCGACGATCGTTGGGCAGGTAGCCGTAGGAATCGACTGCCAGTTCCTTGTAATCGAAGTCCTGCGTCACGTTGGTATCGGCCTGGCCGATGTCCGACTTGACGCCACCTTCGGTGTTGCCCTTGTTCCAGGCCATGGTGTACGACGCCTGGAAGAAGAACTTCTCCCAGCCACCATCCCAGAACAGCTCCAGCGCCTTGTAGCTGCGCTTGGCTTCCGGCGACAGCAGGTCACCCGGAATCGTGTACTCGGTCAGCGTGCCGTTGTTTTCCAGGTCGGTCGCAAACACCGCGTCGGCACCCGGGTTGAACATGCGGCAGTACGGGAAGCCGGCGCTCGGCAGGACCGGCGTGAAGCCGTCGGCCTCGGCCATGGCCACGATCGGCGTGTAGTCGCAGTTGTCGTCGATCGCCGCCTTCAGCTTGCGGTAGGTACCGCGCATGCCGACGCTCTGGTGCTCGGTCAGCTGCTTCTGGAAGCCGAGGATGAACTCGTCCTGGTACATCGGGTCGAGGTTCTTCGAGGCGATCGTCTCCGGGTTCTTCGGCTCGCCGAATTCACCGTTGACGTACTGCAGTGCGCCACGCGGCGTCAGGCCGATGGGGGCACCGGTGACCGGATCGATACCGGTGAAGTTGAAGTTTTGACGGGTGAACAGCGAGGCGCTGGCGCCACGAACGGCCACGCTCGGGGTCAGCGGCAGCGCGTAGCGGCCGGCGTTACCGTAGATCTTCAGCGTGGAGTCGCCATTGGCGTCCCACGAGAAGCCCAGACGCGGACCGAACTGGTCCTTGATCTTGACGTAGGTCTCGCCGAAGCCGTTGAGGTTCTCGAAGGTGTCCCAGCGCGCGCCGATGTAAGCCAGGAAGTTGTCGGTGATGTTCCAGTTGTCCTCGACGTACAGCGCGTGCTGCTTGACCTTGACCGTGGAGCCCTGGGTCACGATCTGCTCGCGGACGATGTCGAACTCGTCGCCGTCGCCGGTGCCGTCCGGCAGGAGCTCGCCGTTCGGATTGACGGTCGAGTAGCGCCAGATGCGGCCGCCCTCGATCGACTGGCCGGCCACGGACTCGTACTCGTCCGCGTCGTAGCCGAAGCCGATCTGGTGGTCGCCGATCTGCCAGTCACCGTCGAATCGCCATGCGTCACGCGTATCGGCCGAGTCGATGCGATCGATCGAGCCGCCGGTGATGTTGCAATCACTGGTGTAGTTACCGGTGATGCTGGTGCGGTAGCCCGGACGCACGTCCGTGATCACGGGGCAGCCGGTTGCCGGCACGTTGAGGTTGCCGCCGTACTGAACGCGTTCGCCCGCCGCGGTGACCAGGTAACGCTCACGCGAGAACTCGCTGTGGCCGTACAGCGCCGACAGGGTCAGGGTGTCGGTCACGTAACCGGTGTAGCGGGCGATGTAGTTCTCGCCGCCGTTGGTCAGGTACGACGTACCGACCAGCTCGTCGCGGTCGATGTGCGTGGCGCCGTTGCGGTAGGTCTTGCTGGTGGTTTCCTGCTCGTCGGAGAACGCCGTGAACTCGAGCTTGTTGCTGTCGTTGATGTTCCAGTCCAGCTTCACCAACCAGGTCGGGCCCTCGATCGAATCCTTGCTGTTGGTCGAGGAGATGACGCTGTTGTAGATGTCCTGATCCTGGTTGCTGTAGGACACCAGGCCCCAGGCGAACAGCTTGTCGGGAACCAGCGCGCCGCCAGCCCAGACGCTGGTGTTGTAGGCGCCGTCGCTGTCGTTGGAGTTGTCCTGGCGCAGCTTGCCCAGGTCGCCCGGAACCAGCGGGTTGGAGTAGTAGGTGTTCTCGACGTCTTCGCGCAGGCCTTCCGGCAGCCAGAACACATTTGCGCCGGCCTGGAATTCGTTGGTACCGCGCTTGGTGACCTGGTTGATCACGCCGCCCAGCGAACGACCGAACTCGGCGCCATAGCCACCGGTCTTGATCTGCTGCTCGGCCACCGCCTCGAAGGGAATCTTCGAGAAGTTCAGGCCGCGGAACGAGTTGGTGACGTTGAAGCCGTTGACGTAGTACTGGTTCTCGGCGACCGAGGAACCACCGAACGACGCCAGGTTGCCGAACGCGTTGTCGCCACGGACGGTACCCGGGGCCAGCAGGGCGACCGAGGTGGCGTCACGCAGCACCGGGATCTTGGCGATCTGGGCGGCGGTCAGGATGGTGGTGGACTCGACCGACGAGACGTCGATCGGGTTCACTGCCTGGGCACCGACCACGACGACGCTGTCGAGGGTGGTGGCCGAGCCGCCGGCAGCCGAGGCGAAGTTGACCGGAGTACCGGTACCCACGCTGACTGCGACGCCTTCACGGACTGCGGTCGTGCCATCGGCACGCTGCAGGGTGATGCGGTACTGGCCGGGCGACAGAGCCGGCACGCGGTAGGTGCCATCGCCTGTCACGGTGATCTCGCGACGGAAGCCCGTTGCCGGGTTCTCGACGACGACGGTCTCCCCAGCCGTCGCCTGACCGAACACGGCACCAGCGGTGGACTGGGCGTGGACGCCAGAGGAGGCGAAGCACACGCCGAGCGCCACGGTAAGCGCGCTGCGCCGCAGATTGCGGTTCATGGATGAACGTTTAGACACATTTCCCCCAAATTCAGCAAATGGAATTGCCCTGTAAGGCCTAGCGAACATGACTTCAGGCACATGGCCGGGTCAACGGTTAACGAGACGTTCACCTTTGTTGATTTCTTGTTTTGTGAGATCCATCACATTTTTAATACAACTTTCACGTGAACTTTACGAAATTGCCATTTTTCTATTGACAAATGCCAACTAACGGAGAAAAAGCTCGCTGTTAACAGAATTGGCTGGTTGTCTTTGCCTGTTTTGGCGGTATGAAAGTTGCCGGACACGGCAAGGGCCGCCCCCTGTCGACCGGGACGGTCGAGGGGCGGTCAGCAGCTCGGAATTGCGGCAGACGTCAGCCGCTGACGGCGCGCAGCAGGGCCTGGGTATGGACACGCTCGGCCGGATAGCCGAACAGGTAGCCCTGGCCGTAGGTACAGCCCAGCTCGCGAAGGGCGGCGCGCTGGGCCTCGGTCTCGACGCCTTCGCCGATGGTGTGGATGCCCAGGGTGCCTGCCAGGGCCTGGATCGCGCGGACCACCGCCACGCTTTCGGGCTGGGCGTCGCCGATCAGCCCGGAAACGAAGCTCTGGTCGATCTTCAGGCACTCGATCGGGAACCGGTGCAGGTACGACAGCGCCGAGAAGCCGGTGCCGAAGTCGTCGAGCTGGGCGAGCACGCCATGACTGCGCAGGGTCCGCAGCATGCGCAGCGCGCGCGGCACGTCGTCGAGCAGGGCCACCTCGGTGATCTCGATGCGCAGGCGGTGCGGGTCGGCGCCGGCATGGTCGATCATCCGCAGCAGGCGGTCGGCGAAATCGCCCGAACGGAAATGCCGCGGCGACACGTTGACCGAGATGTAGCCCTCGCCGCCGCGGGCGAGCTCCTCCATCACCTGGCCGTAGAGGATCCAGTCGACCTCCTCGATCAGGCCGCTGTCCTCGCCCACGCCGATGAACTCGCTCGGCGTGAGCAGGCCGCGGCGCTCATGGCGCCATCGCAGCAGCGCCTCGTGGCCGATCACGCGGTGGTCGTCCAGGCGCACGATCGGCTGGTAGAAGGCGACGAAGCCGTCGCCATTGATGGCACGGCGCAGGTCGGCCTCGAGGTCGAGGATGCGCACGGCCTCTTCGCGCATGGCTTCGTCGAATATCGCGCAGCGGTCGCGGCCGGCGGCCTTGGCCCGGTACATGGCGGCATCGGCGTCGCGCAGCAGCTCGGCGCCGGTGCGGTAGCGCGGATGCCACAGGGCGATGCCGAGGCTGGCCGACGGGAACACTTCGCGCCCGGCGATCCAGCACGGCTCGCCGAGTGCGCGCAGCACGCGCTGGGCCAGTTCCTCGGCGACCTCCGGGCCGTCGATGTCCTCGATCAGGATCGCGTACTCGTCGCCGCCCAGGCGCGCAACGGTGTCGTCCTCGCGGACGGCTTCGACGATCCGTCGACCGGCCTCGACCAGCAGTTCGTCGCCGGCGGAGTGGCCGACGCTGTCGTTGACCAGCTTGAAACGGTCCAGGTCCAGGAACAGCACCGCGAACGTTCGCTGCTGCTCGCTGCGCGCCCGCACGATCGCCTGCGCCAGGCGGTCGAGCAACTGGCTGCGGTTGGGCAGCCCGGTCAGTGCGTCGTGCATCGCCTGGTGGGTCAGCTGCTGCTCCACGCGCAGGCGCTCGCCGATCTGCGCCAGCAGCTCGGTATTGGCCTGGGCCAGCTCGCGGGTGCGCGAATCCACGCGCTGCTCCAGCTCGGCGTGGGCCGAGACGAGGCGATCCTGCGCCTGCTTGCGCGCCAGGCCGATGCTGATGTGATGGGCGACGAAGGTCAGCAGTTCCTGGTCGCGGACGCTGAAGTTGATCGCAGGCGAATAGCTCTGCACGGTGATCACGCCCACCACCGCCTCGTTGTGGAACAGCGGCACGCCGAGCCAGCAATGCGCGAGCGAACCGCGGCTGCGCACCAGGCCCTGCGCTTCCAGCGCGGCGATACGCTTGCGATCGGCCAGCAACGCGCGGCCACGGGTGATCACGTACTCGGTCAGGCCGGAAGCGAGCTTGCGAGCCACGCGATTGGCATCGCGTTCGTCGATCGAGTAGGGGAATTCCAGGCCCTCACCGTCATCGGAGACCAGCGCGATATAGAAATTGCGCGCGTACAGCAGGTCGCTGACGACGTCGTGGACCTGGGTGTAGAAGCGCTCCAGGGTCTCGGAGGTGATCGACAGTTCGGCGATCCGGAACAACGCGCGCTGCAGGCGTTCGGCGCGCTGGCGTTCGATGATCTCCGCCTGCAGGTCGCGGTTGCTCAGCTGCAGGGCCTGGGTGCGTTCCTCGACCCGGCGTTCGAGTTCTTCGCGGGCATGGAAACGGTCGAGCGCGGTCAGGATGTGCTGGGCGACGAACGACAACAACGCCCGCTCCTCTTCGCCATAGACGTCCGGCCGGTCGTAGCTCTGCACCACGATCGCGCCGCAGATGCGGTCTTCGCGGCGCATCGGCACGCCCAGCCAGTCTTCGCTGTCGGGTCCGTGGCGGGCATCGCGGGCGACACCGAGGCGGTCGCGGATCAGTTCGGACGGACCTTGCAGCGGTTCGCCATGGCGCAGCAGCGCCACGGTCACGCTGTTGGGCATGTCGTCGATGGCGATGTCGCGCTCGGGTTCGGCGACGTAGGTGTCGACCTGGTCGGCGAAGTAAAGGAAGCGCAGGCTGTCGCGGACATCGTCGTACAGCACGATGTAGAGGTTGGCCGCGTACATCAGGCCGGCCACGACGGTGTGGATCCGCCGCAGCATGTCGGCCAGCTCCAGGTCGGAACCGGCGAGGTCGGCGATCTCGAACAGCGCCTGCTGCAGGCGTTCGGACTTCTCCAGCGATTCGGCGCGAGCCAGCGTGCGCAACGCGACCAGGTGCGAGACGACCACGCGCTGGGCCATCGCCAGCCAGATCTCACGCACTTCGCTGGCGACCGGCGCGGGCAACTGCACCGCGATCGCCACGCGAACGCCCTCGGCCGTGGTCCAGGCAGTCTCGATGCGGTGCGAATGCTGGCCGACCGGGCTGCGCTGCAGCAGCACCTCGGCGCGGCTGGCCAGCGCGCTGGTCGCACCTGGCGAGGCCGAACCGGCGGCAATGCCGGAGTTCGGGTCGCGCCAGAGCACGGCGACTTCGGCACCGGGCGGCAGGGCTTCCTGCAGGGTGTCGGCCAGCGAATCGCGTCCGTAGCCGGCATCGACGATTCGGACGGCCTTTGGCCTGCTGCGATTTGACACTGCGGATTGGGCCCCTGGTCGGACGCCGAAGGATAGCGCGCCGCCGGCCATGCGGGGATCAACCCCGTCGCGAACTGCGATCCGTTCATCTGATATGGACCTGGCCCTGCAACTGACCGTGCCGCCGATGCCTCGTGGCTTCCCGTTGGCGCCTCCAGCCCGTACCCTGCCGCGGATGAACGCGGGCGAGGATCCGAGCGACGACCTGTTGATGCTGGCCTGGACCGGCGGGGACACGGCTGCGTTCGAAACCCTCTACGCCCGCCACCGCGGCCCGCTGTACCGGTTCCTGCTGCGCCAGGTGCGCGATGGCGCCCTTGCCGACGAGTTCTTCCAGGACGTCTGGCAGCGGGTCATCGCCGCTCGCCAGGGCTGGAAGCCCGACGCCGCGTTCAGGACCTGGCTGTTCCGCATCGCCCACAATCGACTCAACGATCACTGGCGCGGTCTCAAGCACCGCCCGGCGGCTCCGGAGGACGGCGACGAACGCGCCGCGCGCGTACCCGACCCGACCACCCCGGAGCGGGAACTGTCCGAATTCGAACAGCGCCGGCGCCTGCAGCTGGCGATCGCGGCGCTGCCCGAGGAGCAACGCGAAGTCGTGCTGCTGCGGCTGGAACAGGAACTGAGCCTGGAGGACATCGGCGAAATCACCGGCGTCGGCCGGGAAACCGTCAAATCGCGCCTGCGCTATGCGATGGACAAGCTGCGCGCCGGACTGAGCGATGAGCCCGGCGAGCTGAGTGACTGACCCATGAGCCATCCTTTCGACGAACCGCTGACCCCTGAAGAGCGCGCCCTGGCCGACCGGCTGACGCGACTGGGGCCGCGCGACGGTCCTTCGCCGGCGCTCGACGCAAAGATCCTTGCCGCCGCGCACGCGGCCGTGGCACCGCGTCGCAATCGACGCTGGCTGGCGCTGACCGGCGTGCCGGCGACCCTGGTCACCGGCGCCGGCATGGCGGCGGTGCTGGCGCTGGCCGTCGGCGTGGTCTGGCAGTTGCGCCCATCGGCCCCGGCACCGCGGGCGCCGCGAGAGGAAGGCGACTTTGGCTTCGTCACCGCCGAAGTCATCGAGCGGCCGGAGCCGGCAGCAGCCCCACCGCCACCGCCGCCGCCGGCGGCCGACGCCCCCGCTCCTGCGCGTGCCCTGCAGGCGCCCGCAATGGCCAGGCGCGAGGCCGCGCCGGCGCGCGAGGAATCCATTGCGGCGAAGGAGGCTCCGGCTCCGGCTCCGGCTCCGGCTCAGGCTCCGGCACCGGCACCTGGTCAACCGTCGGAACATTTCCTCGATGAGGCGATCGATCCGGCAGCGCATTCCGGGCAAGCGACCGCGGCGGCAGCCGTGCGCGGCGATTCGATGCCCTACTCCTCGGCCCCGGCGCCGGCTTCACCGCCGGCTGCGCCGGCCACCGCAGTGATCGGCGAAGGCGAGCAGCGGCAGCGCGCCGCGGCGCAGGCGTCCGCGATGCAGCGCAAGGCCACGGCGAACGAGGCGCCGAAGCAGGTCGACGCAGATCGCGAACTGCGCTCGCAGGCGGCGTCGGTGGTCGCGGCCGACCGGGCGGCGGCAGCGCCGGCGGATTCCAGCGCCGCGGAGGCGACTGCGTCCGGCGCCACGCTCGACCGCATCGAAGTCACCGGCAGCCGCATCGGCATGGCCGATGTGCCGGTGCGCAACGACCGCGAACTGGCGCCTGCGCAATGGCTGCAGCGCATCCGCGACCGCCGCGACGACGGCGACCTCGATGGCGCCCGCCAGAGCCTGGAGCAGTTTCGCAAGTCGTACCCGCGCGTACGCCTGCCGGACGACCTGCGCGCCCTGGCCGACCCGACGCGATGACTTCGGCAACACTGGCCGCACCGACTTCCTTCGAACTGGAGGTCAAGCACAGTCGCTTCATCGTCCATGCCGCGCCGGTCACGACGCCGCAGGCCGCGCTCGACTTCATCGCGCAGGTCGGCGATCCCGCCGCCACGCATAACTGCTGGGCCTACCGGATCGGCAGCGAGTACCGCTTCAACGACGATGGCGAACCGGCAGGCACCGCGGGACGGCCGATCCTGGCCGCCATCGACGGCCAGGGCCTTGATCAGGTCGTGGCTGTGGTCACGCGCTGGTTCGGCGGCATCAAGCTCGGCGCCGGCGGCCTGGTCCGCGCCTACGGTGGCAGCGCGGCCGAATGCCTGCGGGTGGCGCCCCGGCGCATTCTCGTCGTCCATGTCATCGTCGAACTCGACTATCCCTTCGCCGACACCGGCACCGTCCACGCCGCCATCGCCGCCCACGCCGCGGAAAAGCTCGACGAGCGCTTCGATGCGAGCGGTGCCCGCCTGCGCTTGCGATTACCCTCGGAGCAACTGTCGCCCTTGAAAGTCAGGCTTCGCGACGCCACACGTGACCGGGTGCGCTTCGGCGACGAACTCCCTGACGGAACGCCATGAACGCTCGCGTTGACCCCACCCAAAGCAAAGCCCCCATCGGCAACCTGCGCACGCTGTGGCCGTTCGTGCGCCAGCACCGCGCCCTGTTCGTTGCCTGGCTGGTCTCGCTGGCGGCATCGAGCACCGCGACCCTGACCTTCCCCAAGGCCTTCGGCACGATGATCGACCAGGCCTTCACTCAGGGCGGCGGCGCGATCGATCGCGCCTTCGTGCTGCTGTTCGCCGTCGCCGTCGCGCTGGCGCTGGCCACCGCCGCGCGCTTCTATTTCGTGTCGCTGCTGGGCGAACGCGTCGTCGCCGACCTGCGCCAGCGATTGTTCGCCCACCTGATAGGCCTTGATGCCGGCTTCCACGACCGCAACCGCAGTGGCGAGCTGGTATCGCGCCTGACCGCCGACGCCGAACTGCTGCGCAGCGTCGTCGGCTCGAGCATGTCGGTGGCATTGCGCAGCTCGGTGACCGTGCTGGGCAGCATCGCCATGTTGTTCGTCACCAGTCCACGCCTGGCCGCCTTCGCCCTGGTCGGCATCCCGCTGGCCGTGTTGCCGATCGTGGTCGGCGGCCGTCGCCTCAAGAAGATCTCACGCACCAGCCAGGACCGCATCGCCGACGCCAACGCGCTGGCCAACGAAACCCTCGGCGCGGTCCGCACGGTGCAGGCCCACGCACGCGAACCCTATGAGCAGGGCCGCTTCGGTGTCGCCGTGAAGACCTCCGTCGATACCGCGCGCCGGCGCATCCAGGCCCAGGCCTGGGTCACCGCGATCGCGATCATGCTGGTATTCGGCGCGATCACGCTGGTGCTCTGGTCGGGCGCGCACGATGTGCTGGCTGGCCGCATGAGCGCCGGCACGCTCGGACAGTTCGTGCTGTATGCCCTGCTCTGCGGCGGCTCGGTCGGCGCCCTGGCCGAAGTCTGGAACGAACTGCAGCGCGCTGCCGGCGGCATGGGCCGCATCAGCGAGCTGCTGGTCGAGGAGACCGCGGTCGCCTCGGCCCCGCAACCGACCGCGCTTCCGGTGCCACTGCAAGGCGGGATCGACTTCGACGACGTCACCTTCCATTACCCGCAACGTCCCAACACCGCGGCGCTGGAGGGCTTCAGCCTGCGCGTGCGTCCGGGCGAGACCGTGGCCCTGGTCGGCCCTTCGGGCGCCGGCAAGAGCACGGTGTTCTCGATGCTGCTGCGCTTCCACGACCCGCAGTCCGGCCGCATCAATATCGATGGCATCGACATCCGCCAGCTGGCATTGCCGGACCTGCGCGAGGCCATCGCACTGGTGCCGCAGCAGCCGACGATCTTCGCCAGCAGCGCGCGCGAGAACATCCGCTACGGCCGCCTCGACGCCGACGACGCCGAGGTGGAGCACGCGGTGGCTGCGGCACACGCGACGGACTTCGTCGCCGCCATGCCCAACGGCCTCGACACCGAGCTGGGCGAGCGCGGCGCGCGCCTGTCCGGCGGCCAGCAGCAGCGCATCGCCATCGCCCGCGCACTGCTCAAGGACGCACCGATCCTGCTGCTCGACGAGGCCACCAGCGCGCTCGACGCGCAGAGCGAGCGAGCGGTGCAGAAGGCACTGGAAACCCTGATGGAAGGGCGCACGACGCTGGTCATCGCCCATCGCCTGGCGACGGTGTTGAAAGCCGATCGCATCGTCGTCATGGACCACGGCCGCATCGTCGCCGAAGGCACGCACGCGCAGCTGCTGGAACAGGATGGACTGTACGCGGAGCTGGCCAGGCTGCAGTTCCTGGACTGAGCCGTGCGTGGTCCGGGAGTCGTGTTGGCGTCGTCACGTTTAAGACGATTCTGATTCGTTTCGCGGTATCGCGAATGCACCCTAGCGTCGGTCTCGAACGATGCGGAGTGCAGATGAAGTCCACTTCAAACGCTGTCGAACCGTCAACAGGCATCAAGGCAGGCATCGCAACAGCGGTGCCGCACCGTGCAGCGAGAACCGCGGCGGACTATTCGCACGTCGGCTCACTCGACATCGCCCGTGACCTGGTCCAACAAGGGATGCTGTTCGAGATCCCCCTCTTCCCAGAGGAGCTCGGCGGCAACCGCGAGCCGTACAACCTGATCTACGTGCCACCGGGCATCCCGGAGATCATGGACCTGGTGACCGAAACCCTGCTGTCCCTGCGCAACGACGGGCTCGTCGACCAGCTCAGCATGGACGTCGAGTACAAGGGCAAGAGTTTCGTCCCCGGCAGCATCAGCGTACGCGCGACGCACAACAGCAAGAGCCGCAGCTTCGAACCGCGAATCGGGATCTGGTAGCGTGATCTGGTAGCGCCCTCCCGGTTCGATTGCATCGAGTGCTTGCCGCCTGTCGATCCGGCGGGCACGCTGTTGCGGCGCACCTTGCGCGCGCGGCCCGAACCGGAAACCTGCATGACGACGACCGACTGTCCGTTCTGCGCCATCGCCGCATACCAGGCACCGGCCAGTATCGTCTTCGAGGACGAACTGACGATGGCCTTCATCGGCCTGCGCCAGTTTCATGCCGGCCACACGCTGGTGATTCCGCGCCGACACATGAACGATGTCCGCGAGCTCGACCCGGCCACCGGCGCGGCATTGATGGCCACGGTCGCACTGGTGACGCGCGCGGTCGGCGAAGCATTCCCGAACAAGGGCCTGAGCCTGTGGCACTCCATCGGCGAGGCCGCGTTCCAGGAGGTCGCGCACATGCACATCCACATCCATCCACGCATGCCCGATGACGATTTCCTGCGCGTCTACCCGGCCGCGCCGCCAACGCCGGACCGCGCCACGCTCAATGCCCATGCGGACGTGCTGCGTGCGCAGTTGCAACGCATCCGCAGCGAACGCTGAGCGGCGACGGCGCGATCAGTCCGGCGACCAGGCACGCGCGATCATCGGTCCCAGATCGAAATCGCGCGGCAGCGTGCCCAGTGCGTTGCCATGGTCGCCCCCGATCCGGCTGCAGCAAAATGGCTCCGCCATGGGGCTGCCGTCGCGCAGCAGCAAGCTGGCCTGCAGCGCCAGTGCCAGGGCTTCGACCCAGCGTCGTGCCTCGACCTCCGGCACTTCGGCTTCGCCGACCAGGACCGGACGCAGTTCCTTCAACTCGGCGTCGAAGTCCGGATCCAGGTGCGCGGCCGCCTCCAGTTCGGCCAGCAGTGCCTGTCCGGTCTGCGGCTCGCGCTGCAGCGCGCGCATCACGTCCAGGCACTGGATGTTGCCACTGCCTTCCCAGATCGAATTGAGCGGTGCCTGCCGGTACAGGCGCGGCAGGATCGATTCCTCGACATAACCGGCACCGCCCAGGCACTCCTGGGCTTCGTTGACGAAGGCCGGCGCGCGCTTGCAGATCCAGTACTTGCCGATCGCGGTGGCGATCCGCGCGAACGCGGCCTCAGCCGGATCGTGCGCGGAGCGATCGACCGCGCGCGCCACGCGCATCGACAGCGTGATCGCCGCCTCGGCCTCGATGGCCAGATCGGCGAGCACGTTGCGCATCAGCGCATGCTCGACCAGGCGCTTGCCGAACGTGCGGCGGTGATGGGTGTGGTGCATCGCCTGCGCCAGCGCCATGCGCATTTCCGCCGCGGCGCCGAGCATGCAATCCAGCCGCGTCAGCATCACCATCTCGATGATGGTCGCCACGCCACGCCCCTCGTCGCCGATCCGCCAGGCCCAGGCGTCGGCGAACTCCACTTCCGACGACGCGTTGGACCAGTCACCGAGCTTGTCCTTGAGCCGCATCAGGCGGAACGCATTCTTGCCACCGTCCGGCCGCCAACGCGGCAGCAGGAAACAGCTCAACCCGGCCGGCGCTTGTGCCAGCACCAGGAAACCGTCGGACATCGGCGCGGAGAAAAACCATTTGTGCCCGACCAGCAGGTACTCGCCTTCCGCCGCGAGCGGCGTGGCGCGCGTGGTATTGGCACGGACATCGCTGCCGCCCTGCTTCTCGGTCATGCCCATGCCCAGTGTCACCCCGAGCTTGTGCTCGATGCCGACATCGCGCGGGTCGTAGTACGGCGAGGTCGCCTTGCCGGCCCACTCGTGCAATGCCGGCGCGTGCCGCAGCACCGGAATCGCGGCGTGGGTCATGGTCAGCGGGCAACTGCTGCCCGGTTCGACCTGATGGTGCACGTAACTCAGCGCGGCACGGGCGACATGCGCACCAGGACGCGGTTGCGACCACGACAGCCCGGCGACACCGTGCTCGATGCCGGCCTGCATGATGCGGTGGTAGTTGGGATGGAACTCGACCAGATCGATGCGCTGTCCGAAGCGATCGTGCGTGCGCAGACGCGGACGGTCGCGATGGGCATCGAAGCTGAGCCGGTACAACTCGTCGCCGGCCAGCGCACCGTAGGTCGCGAGCGCATCGGTGAAATCGCCGCCGCCCTCGCGCACGACCGCTTCGCACAGCGCGCTGTCGTCGCGCCACAGATCGCGCGGGCCGAACTCCGGCGGCTGGTTCTCGACCAGGTGCGTGGCAAACGGCGGCAGCGGTGGCATCTGCGACTCCGGCGCGGGCATGGGGTGATTCTAGGCCCCTGACGTGGGCAAGCCAGGCGTGCCCACGAAGCAACGTCCTTGGATCCCCGCCTTCGCGGGGATGACGGTAGTCAAAGGATGACGGTCGTCAGAGCACCGTCGCTGGGTCCCCGCCTTCGCGGGGATGACGGCCTAACGGTAGGAGCCCCTCTCCCGTTTACGGGAGAGGGGTTGGGGTGAGGGCCGCCGAAGACCGTGCAACGAAGAACCGGAGCGTCGTCCGCCGGGCTGGGGATTGCTCCGCAGCGGGACATGGATGTCCCGCGCCCCGCATTCGGACAGGATGTCCGACTAAGGGGCGGAGCAATCCCCGGCCCGGCGGACGGCGCCCCTCCGCAGACGCAAGCCCAACATGCAACAGCAACAGCGCAAGCAGGTCCCTCACTACGTTCGGGACGACAGAAGCAAAAAAAAGGCCCCGCAATGCGGGGCCTCCCAAGCCGATATTGCCGGGCTTGCGTCAGATCACGCCACCGGCGTGATGTTCGACGCTTGCGCGCCCTTCGGACCCTGCGTCAGCTCATAGCTGACGCGCTGGCCTTCCTGCAGGCTGCGGAAGCCCTTGGCGTTGATCGCAGAGAAATGCGCGAACACATCTGCGCTGCCGTCCTCGGGCGAAATGAACCCGAAGCCCTTGGCGTCGTTGAACCATTTCACGGTGCCGTACTGCATGTCCTTATCAACCTCATGCTGGATGCGTAGTCGCGCAGGGTCCGACAGCCGGGCCCACGCGCCGGTCGAGTATGCAAACTGAATGCCGGCTTGACAATCACCCCTGCCCCGGACGACCGAGCAGGGCCGCCAGCAGCGCCGGCAACCCGGCCGAGGCGACGGCCACATTGTCGAGCACGTCCTGCAGCGTGATGACCTCGTCCGGGTTCGGACCAGCGCCGGCCGCCCAGTTGGCGACAATGGCCAGACAGGCGTAATCCAGGCCCAATTCGCGCGCCAGGCCGGCTTCCGGCATGCCGGTCATGCCGACCAGATCGCAACCGTCCCGGCGCATCCGCGCGATCTCGGCGCGGGTTTCCAGACGCGGCCCCTGGGTCGCCCCGTAGCAACCCTCGGCGACCAGATCGACACCCGCCCTGGCCGCCGCGGCGATCACGTCCTGCCGCAGCGCGCGCGTGTACGGCTCACCGAAGTCGACATGCAGAACCTCGGACCCCTCGTCTTCACAAATCGTTGACGCCCGTCCCCAGGTGTAATCGATCAACTGATCGGGACAGGCCAGCACGCACGGCCCGAAGCGCTCGCCGATGCCACCGACGGTGTTCAGCGCGAGCACGCGCTGCGCGCCGAGCGACTGCAGCGCGGCGAGATTGGCGCGGTAGTTGATCTTGTGCGGCGGCAGCGAATGGCCTTCGCCATGCCGGGCGAGGAAAGCGACGCGATGACCGTCGAGCGTGCCGAGCCGGATCGGCCCGGACGGCGCGCCGAAGCGGGTCGACGGCTGCAGCGTTTCCACGTCGCGCAGCGCCGCCAGCTTGTACAGGCCGGTGCCGCCGATGACGGCCAGTGCAATCCCACTCATCAGCTCAGTCCTTCAACGCGTAGATCGCCGGCAGGTTGCGGCCCTGCTCGTGGTAGTCCATGCCGTAGCCGAACACGTAACGGTCCGGCACCTCGACGCCGACGTAGTCGGCATGCAGGCCCGGCACGCAGCGGTCGTGCACCTTCACCGCCAGCGCGGCGATGCGCACATCGCTGGCGCCCTGCTCCAGGCACCAGGCGCGGATCGCGGCCAGGGTGTGGCCCTCATCGAGGATGTCGTCGGCCAGCAGCACGCGGCGCCCCTGCAGCGGCGTCGCCGGACGATGCTTCCAGGTCAGCTCGCCACCGGACGTGGCACCGCGATAGCGCGTGGCATGCAGATAGTCGAACTCAAGGTCGAGTCCGAGCGCGCCGACTTCCATCGCCAGCTGCGCGGCAAACGGCAGGCCGCCGTGCATGATGGTGAGGTACACCGGCACGTCGTCGCCGTAATCGGCGCAGATCGGCGCGGCCATGTCCCTGATCGCCTGTTCGAGTGTGGCCCGGTCGATCAGCAGGTCGGAATTGGCCAGTGCGGCGGCCAGGTCGTTGCTCTTGGCAGCAGTCGTGCTCATCAGGCCAGGCCCTCCAGGTGGCTGCGCGCCGAGCCGTAGCGGCTGTCGGCCAACAAGCCGTCCCAACCCATCGCGCCGCGACCGATCAGGCCGGTCAGCGCCATCGTGTTGAGCGTGCGCCCCTGCACGGCCTGCAGCGATTCCTCGACCAGTTGCGGGTGGCACACCAGCACCACGTCGCAGCCGGCATCGTAATGGGCGTCGATGCGGGCCTTGATGCCGCCCACCGAGAACGCCGCCTTCATGCCGATGTCGTCGCTGAAGACCACGCCGCGAAAGCCCATCTCGTTGCGCAGCACGTCGTTGATCCAGAACTTCGAATAGCCCGCCGGCTCCGGCGCCACCGCCGGGTACTTCACATGCGCCATCATCACCGCATCGGCCTTGGCCTCGATGCCGGCGACGAAGGGAATCAGGTCGGTGGCACGCAGTTCGTCGAGCGGGCGCGGATCGACCGCATCGTCGAAATGGGTATCGGCCTGCACCGAGCCGTGGCCCGGGAAATGCTTGAGCGTAGCGGCCATGCCGGCAGCGTGCATGCCACGCACGTAGGCACGGGTGAACTCGGCGACCACGGCCGGATCGTCGGAGAACGCTCGATTGCCGATCACCAGGCTGCCGCGATCCAGGTCGACCACCGGCGCAAAGCTCAGGTCGACACCGCTGGCCTGCACTTCGGTCGCCATCAACCAGGCGTGCTCTTCCGCCAGCTTCAAAGCGGCCTCGCGGTCGTCGGCATGGAGCTTGCCGAAGCCCTGCAACGGCGGCAGCGCGCTGTAGCCTTCGCGGAAGCGCTGTACGCGGCCGCCTTCCTGGTCGACGCAGATCAACTGCGGACGCGTGGCTGCGGCGCGGATCGCCGCCGACAGCTCGGCGACCTGCTCGCGCGAGGCGAAGTTGCGGGTGAACAGGATCACGCCGGCGCACGCGTCGTGCTGCAGCCAGTCGCGCTCCTGCGCGGTAAGTTCGGTGCCGGCGACGCCGATCACGAGCATGCGGAAAACTCCAGGCGGTGGGGGCTGCGCCAAGGGCGCGGCCCCGCATTGTCGCGCAGATGGACGGCCGCGGCAGCCCCGCGACCGTTGTCAGATTCAGCTGTGAACGGTCAGCTGTGAACGGTCAGGCGATCAGACGGCGCAGCCGTCCGGTCCGCAGGCGGCGTCTTCATCCTTGCCGGCGGCTGGCTCGCCCACGGCCGGCGCGATGCCGATGCGGGCGAAGGCATCGCGGAACACATCCGGCGTCTGTGCGCCCTGCACCGCCAGGCGTCCATCGAGGACGAACGTCGGCACGGCCTGGATGCCGAGCGCGCGCGCCTGGCCCAGCTGTGCGCGCACCTCGGCCAGGCCCTCGTCGGAATCGAGCATCGCGCGCACGCGCTGCTCCGACAGGCCGCCCGCGGCGCCGGCATCGACCAGCGTCTGTACGTCGGCCAGATTGCGACCTTCGGCGAAATGGGCGCGGAACAGCGCCTCGCCGACCTGGTCGGCGTCGCCTTCCTGACCGGCCAGCCAGACCAGGCGATGCGCCTGGAGCGTATTGACCCGCACCTGACCGCGGTCGAAGTCGAACGGCAGGCCTTCGGCGCGACCGGCCGCCTGGGTCTGCGCCAGGATCTGCTCGGTGCGTTCCGCGCCGCCGAACTTGCGCTCGTACGCCTCACGCAGCGGAACCGGGATCTCGTCGGACTCGGGATCGAGCTGGAATGCGTGCCAGTGGATATCGGCGTTCTGCCCGACCTCGCCCAGCTGCGCCAGCGCCGCGCGCAGGCGGTGCTTGCCGATCCAGCACCAGGGGCAGACCACGTCGGACCAGATATCGATGCGCAGGGGTTTGTTGCTCATGGTGCCAAGATGGGGCCTCAATGGGTCGATGCAACCGCGCCGGAACGCTCGCTCTCGCTCCACTGCGAGTAAGGCCGCGTGGCCAGGGCGAGGTTGTAGTAGCGCACCGCCTCGGTCACTTCCGCGCCGATCCACGCCGGCCGGGCGAACGCCTCGTCCGCCGATGACAGCTCGATCTCGGCCACCACCAGCCCGGCGTTGTCGCCGAGGAACTCGTCGACTTCCCACAGGTGGCCTTCGTGCTGGACGTAGTGGCGACGCTTGTCGACCAGGCCGCCGACGCACAGCGCCAGAAGGCCACGCGCATCGTCGACCGGGATCGGGTAGTCGAACTCCTGGCGGGTGTGGCCCAACTCGCGCGACTTGAGGTTGAGGAAGGCCTCGTCGCCGGCGATGCGCACGCGCACCGAAGCCTTCATCGCGCCGCTGTCCATCGCGGCCTGGTCATTGATGTAACCCTGCGCCATCGGCACGACTTCGCGCGCGGCCGCGCGCCAGCCATCACCGGTGACCAGGAACTTGCGTTCGATTTCGATGCCCATGAAAGCTCCTTTGTGCTGGATCAGCCCGGCTCGAACATCGCGATCGACTCCACGTGCGCGGTGTGCGGGAACATGTCCATCACGCCTGCTGCGCGCAGTTTCCAGCCGCGTTCGTTGACCAGGTAGCCGGCATCGCGCGCCAGCGAGGCCGGATGGCAGCTGACGTAGACGATGCGCCCGAACTGTTTCAGCGGAAGCTGCGCCAGCACCACGTCTGCGCCTGAACGCGGCGGATCGAGCAGCAGCTTGTCGAAACCCTGCTTCATCCAGGACTCGCCGCTGAGGTCCTTGGCCAGGTCGGCGGCATGGAAGTCGGCGTTGGCGATGCTGTTGTGCGCGGCGTTCTCGCGCGCGCGGCGCACCAGTCCCGCCTCGCCTTCCACGCCGACCACCTCGCGCACCTGGCGCGCCAGCGGCAGGGTGAAGTTGCCCAGGCCGGCGAACAGGTCGAGCACGCGGTCGCCCGGCTGCGGCTGCAGCAGGTCGATCGCATGCTGGATCATCTTGCCGTTGAGGCCGGCGTTGACCTGGATGAAGTCGAGCGGGCGGAACAGGAATTCCAGGTTCCACTGCGCCAGGCTGAAAGCGAGTTTCGGTTCGGCCGGCCACAACGCATGCACGCTGTCCACGCCGGCCGGCTGCAGGAAGATCGCGAAGCCGTGCGCCTGGCCGAAGGCGACCAGGGCGTCCTTGTCGGCGTCGGTCAGCGGCACCAGGTGGCGGATCGTCAACGCGATGCCGCTGAAGTCCGGGGTCGGATCGCCGGCGATGAACTCGATCTGCGGGATCTCGCGCCGTGCCTGCAGGCCGTCGACCAGCGCGGCGAGCGCGCCGATGCTTTCGCCGATCTGCGGGATCACCGTGTGGCATTCGCGCAGGTCGGCGACGAAACGCGGATCGGTTTCGCGGAAACCGACCAGGGTCTTGTCCTTCTTCTCGACGCGGCGCACCGAGAAGCGGCCCTTGCGGCGGTAGCCCCAGGCGGCGTCGGTCAGCGGCGCGAGGATGCGTTCGGGCGTGACATGGCCGATGCGCTCGAAGTTCTCCATCAGCACGCGCTGCTTGGCGAGGATCTGCTGGTCCTGCGCGTAGTGCTGCAGGGCGCAGCCGCTGCAGGTGCCGAAATGCGGGCAGCGCGGGTCGACGCGCTCGGGCGCCGCCTCGAGCACTTCGACCGTGCGGGCTTCATCGAAACTGCGGTGGCGGCCGGTCTGCGAGGCCATGACGCGCTCGCCCGGCAATGCGCCGGCGACGAACACGGCCTTGCCATCGGGCCGGCGGGCTACGCCGCGGCCGTCGTGGGTGAGTCCGGTGATTTGTACTTCGAAGGGGGTCTGATCTATGCGGGCCACAGCGGCTGGCGTGAAACTGGGGGCCGGCTATTGTCGCAGATGCGACTGTCTCCCTTCTCCCGCGTGCGGGAGAAGGTGCCCGAAGGGCGGATGAGGGCTGCCCCTCACCCTCACCCTCACCCCTCACCCTCACCCTCACCCTCACCCCAACCCCTCTCCCGCAAGCGGGAGAGGGGCTCGCACTACTTCTGCTTCCAGCCGCCACCCGCATCCTGCACCCACCACCCCGCGCGCGCACTGTCGATCCACTGGCGCGCGAACACGGCGCGGATCTGCTGCTCCCACTCGGGATGGTTGTTGGCCACCGCGATCTCGCGGTAGACGGCCTTGGCGTCACGGCCCTGCTCGGCGACCGCCTGGTTCACGCCCACCCGCTCGGGCAGCGGGATCTTGGCCGCATCGCGGACACTGATGGTGCCGTCGTTGGCGAAGCCGAGCGCGCCGGAATCGAAATGCGCCCGCAGCTGGTCGTTGAAGCGCGAGGCCATTCGCGACCGGATCGCCTGGATTGCCGGCGTCTTGATGTTGATGTCCGGCTGGTCCTGCGCCTGGGCCGTGCCGATGCCGACCAGCGACAGCCAGTCGATGCGCGAGGCCAGCGAACCGGAACTCATCGCACCAGAGCCGCGCGGAGACAGCGATGCGCTCTGCCCGCCGGGCTTGTCCTGCGGCTGGGGCTGCGTCTGCTGGGCTTCGTCGCCAATGACCTTCTCGACGAATTCCTTGGCCGCTTCCTTGGCCTCGGCAGCCGGGAAGTAGACGTTGATCGTGACGCAGGCAGTCAGCATCACGGCGGCGACCGGTACCCCCATCCAACGGCGCATGTCTGTTCTCCTTTGATCGGTGTCCGCGGCAGTCGCACTGCACGGATTGAAGCGTGGGCTACCTTACTCGAAGACCGGTTTGACGTCGCCGCTGCTGGCCGCGACCAGGCGTTCGAGCAACGTCGGCCAATCGACGCGACGGTTGAAACCGACCACGCTCAAGCGCGGCAGGCCGGACCCTTCGACGATAATAAATCCCGGACCGGCTGAACCCAGCCCTTCCATTTCGCAGACCTCGTCGACCAGCCGACAGGCGATGCCGATTTCGCGATAGCCGAAGTCGTCGAACAAGCCGATCAGCTGCGATTGCAGGCCACTGACGAACGAGGCATCACTGACGCTCGACAGGTCCTGCACGGCGCGCTGGCTGATGCGCTGGCGCACGCCGCCGACCTTGGCGGCATCGGCGTCGGTTTGCAGGTAGGACGTGAATGCCACGGGCTGCCAGTCGACCAGGCGCAGGTCGGCGATGCGACCGTCGAGCTTGCCGGTGATCGTGCCGAAACCGAGCACGCCGGTCAGCGCTTCCAGGTCGATATCGTCGAAGGCGATATCCGACGACAGCGTCGGTGCGACGCCGAACGGACGCTCCATCGCCAGCGACGACACCTGCACCGTGCCGCCGAACAGTTGCATCGCCAGGCCGCCCTCGAAGTCGAGGCGGTCGTCGGCGTAGCGCGCCTCGGGGATGTGGCCGGTCAGCTGGCCGGTGAAGGCCGGCCAGCCCAGTGCCGTCGAAAGCTGGGCGACGTCGAGCTGCTCCAGTTCCAGGCCGAAGCGGATTTCCAGGCCCTTGTCCGCCGCCGGTGGCTTGATCTGGAAGTGATCGAAGCCGGCGCGTCCGCCCAGCAATTGCATCGACACCGGCTGGGTCAGCTGCAGTACGCCGTCGGCGCTGCGCAAGGGCAGGCGTGCGGCGCCGAATGCCAGGCCATGCAGCGCGCCGCCGCGCCAGCGCAGTTCGCTTTCCCGTGTTGCGCTGGAAGAGAAGCGCACATCGCCTTCCAGCCCGTCGAAACGGAAGCGGCCGCGCGGGTCGTCGACGACCACCGAGTCGAGTTTGAAATCGGCTTCGCGCAGTTCGCCGCGTTCGATCCGCACGCGCGCGTCGGCAGCGCCGCCGAGTTGCAGCTCACCCAGTCCGGCCAGGCCGAGGAAGCCGGTGAGGTAGCCGTCGCGCAACGGCGCGAGGTCTGCGCTATGGGCGCGCAGGTCGAGCGTGCGCAATTGCATCTGCGGATCGAGCGCGGCGCGGGCATCCACGCGCAGGACACCGCGATCGTTCCAGGCCAGCTTCGGCAGCTCCCAGCCGCCGCCTTCGTGCTGCTCGGCCTGCACCGCCAGGTCGACGCGGCGCTGCTGCAGCGCCAGGTAGGCATTGCCAAACAACATCTCTCCGCCGTGCAGTTGGCCCTCGATGCCGACGCGCGTGGTCGCTGCAATCTCGCCGTCGATCTGGAGCTGTGCGCCAATGTTCTCGCCGGCAACGCTGCCGTCGGCCGTGTCGAAGGCCAGACCCTGCAGGTTCACCGGACCGCTGGCACGCAGCGGTGCCTTCGCCGGCGCGAGCACGTCGAGCCGGCCCGTGGCGGTGCCTGCCTTGATCCGGCCCTGCGGCCAGGCCTGTGCCAGCAGCGCCTGCGCCCAGGCTACGGGCACGCGGGTCAGGTCGATCCGGGTCAGGCCGGGCGCGGAGGTGAGCCGCTGCATGGCGAGCGTCCCGCCCCCTTGGGCGAGGCGAGCGTCGATGCGGGTCGGGTCGAGGTCCAATGCCAGGCGCAAAGGCCGGCTGTTCCCGCTGCGGACGTCGCCTTCGCAGCGCCAGCGGTCACGGTCTCGCGACAAGGGGCAGCGCCAGGTGACGTTGCGATAGCCATAGCCGAGGTCCGGTGCTTCGACCCGCCCCGCCCGCAACTCCAGCGTGCCCTGCGGCGACCCGGCCGGCCAGTCCAGGCGGACTTGCACGTCGCTCATCGTCGCCACCGCCAGCGTCACCTTGGCGATGCGCGCCTGCGCCGTGCGCGCGTGCGCCGCGCCCATGGTCAGTAACAGCACGGTCAGTAACAGCACGGCCAGCAACGGCACGGACAGCAGGCAAGCCAGCAGCAGGCGTAATATCGCTCGCGACATCCGCGCAGCATACCCACAGGACGCGAACCGGCGATGACGCCGCACGACCCACCGCCCCGAACTGGTCCGCCGCGCCTGTTGCTGGTCGAGGACGATCCGATCAGCCGCAGCTTCCTCGGCGCTGCCCTGGCCGCCGTCCCGGCCGAGGTCGATGCCGCCGACAGCCTGGCCGCCGCGGTGGCCCTGGCGTCCTCGCAGGACTACGCGCTGTGGATGATCGACGCCCGCCTGCCCGACGGCAGCGGCGGCGAACTGCTGGCGCGCCTGCGCGAGAAGCATCCGCACACGCCGGCACTGGCGCATACCGCCGCGCACGAGTCGACCATTCTCGATGCGCTGCTGGCGGCCGGATTCGGCGAGGTGCTGGTCAAGCCGATGCCGGCGGCGACGGTGCAGGCGGCCGTGCGACGGATGCTGGGAGTGTCCGGCGGGCCAGCACGCACCGACGCCGTGGCCGACGACGGCCCGTTGCCGCTGTGGGACTACGAAGCGGCGGCGCGCGCGCTCAACGGCAACCGCAGCCACGTCGACACGTTACGTGGGTTGTTCGCGATGGAGCTGCCCAAGACACTGCAGGCGATCACCGAGGCCGGCGCACGCGGCGACGGCGACGCCATGCGCGCCGACCTGCATCGCCTGCGCGCCAGTTGCGGATTCGTCGGCGCGTTGCGCCTGGCGACGGCGGTGGAGGCACTGCATCGCGAACCTGCGTCGCCTGCGTTACGGGAAGCCTTCGTCCGGGCCGCGCGCGAAACCCTGGATTCGTTGTAGGAGCGAGCTTGCTCGCGAAGAGGCCTGGCGCAGCTGCATCGCGAGCAAGCTCGCTCCTACGGCGAGCCTGCGGGATCCGGTGATTCGCGCCGGGCGGTGACGCGGCCGAGTTCGGCCAGCATTTCCCAGGACTTCAGTCCGCGCGATCCCAGGTAATGGGAAAGCACGCTGCGCATGGCGCGTCGCAGGCCCTGCAGGTCTTCCGGATCGGGCGGGCTGTCGTCGGCCAGCGACAGCAGCGCGCGGCCGGTGGCGGCCGTGCTGCGATCGCCATGGCCGCGATCGCTGAGCAGCCGGCGCGGTCCGTACTCAGGATCGAGTCGATAGCGTGCGGCCGGGTCGATCGGCGCGCCGTCGCCGTCGTGGTGCCAGTCGAATCCGAAACCCAGCGCGTCAAGCAGATCGCGTTCGTAACGACGCAGCGTCCAGCCCAGCGCGTCTCCGGCGCCGATGCGCGCACGAGCAAGGGCATAGGCGTCGTAGAGGTCCGGCGCAGGGTCCTGGCGCGGTGCCAGGCGCAAGGTCAGTTCATTGAGATAGAAGCCGGCGAGCATCGCTTCACCGCCCAGCCGCGGCGCGACGTCAGTGGCCTCGGCCGAAACCAGGCGCGCCAGTTCACCCACATGCACCGCGTCGAAACGGATCGACTGCAGCGGCTGCAACGCCGCGCGCAGCACCTGCCGCTTGGGTCCCTGCACGCCGCGCGCCACCAGGCCCAGGCGGCCGTGGTTGGCACTGAGCACTTCGACCAGCAAGCTGGTCTCGCGCCAGGGCCGCGCGTGCAGGACGAAGGCCGGTTCGTTGCTCAGGCGCACTAATCGTGATAGCCAAACGCCCGCAGCGCCGCTTCGTCGTCGGACCAGCCTTCGCGCACGCGCACCCAGGTTTCCAGGAACACCTTGCTGCCGAACAGGCGCTCCATCTGCTGGCGCGACCGCGCTCCGATCTCGCGCAGGCGCTCGCCGCCCTTGCCGATCACGATCGCTTTCTGGCCGTCGCGCTCGACCCAGATCACCGCGCCGATGCGCAGCAGGTTGCCGTCGACCTCGAACTTCTCGATCTCGACCGTCGTGGCGTACGGCAGTTCTTCGCCGAGCTGGCGCATCAGCTGTTCGCGCACCATTTCGCCGGCGAGGAAGCGCTGGCTCTTGTCGGTGATCTCGTCCTCGCCGTACAGCGCGTCCTGTTCCGGCAGCTGCGCGAGGATGGTCTTGACCAGTGCTTCCAGGCCGCTGCGCTTGAGCGCCGAGATCGGGTGCACGCCGGCGAAGTCGCGGCCTTCGCTGACCTTGGCCAGGTACGGCAGCAGTGCGGCCTTGTCCTTGAGGCGATCGACCTGGTTGACGACCAGCACGACCGGCATGCCGGCCTTCTTGAGGGCGTCGAATGCGAGGGAGTCCTCGTCGTCCCATTGCCCGGCGCGCACCACCAGCAGGGCGGTGTCGACGCCTTCCAGGGCGCCGCGCGCGGCGCGGTTCATCCAGCGGTTCATCGCGCGCTTCTGTTCGCGGTGGATGCCGGGGGTGTCGACCAGCAGCAGTTGGCCTTCCGGGAAGGTGGCGATGCCGAGCAGCTGGTGGCGGGTGGTCTGCGGGCGGCTGGAGGTGATGCTGACCTTGGCGCCGACCAGCGCGTTGACCAGGGTGGACTTGCCGACGTTGGGACGGCCGATGACGGCGACGTGGCCGGCGCGATGCGTGGGGGTGTTCATTAGGGAGATTGTCGGCTTGCGGGGGGTTGAGGGCAAACGATTGCTTCTGCCTCGCCCATGGGTTCCTTGAGTTCCTTGGGTTCCCGGGTTCCGTCTGCGGAGCGGCGCCGTCCGCCGGGCCGGGGATTGCTCCGCCCCTTAGTCGAACATCCTGTCCGAAGGCGGGGCGCGGGACATCCATGTCCCGCTGCGGAGCAATCCCCGGCCCGGCGGACGACGCTTCGGTGCTTTGTTGCCCGGTCTTCGGCGGCCCTCGCCCCAACCCTCTCCCGCAAGCGGGAGAGCGGCGTTATGCCGTCATCCCCGCGTAGGCGGGGACCCAGTGACGTTGCTCTGCCGTCATTCCCGCGAAGGCGGGAACCCATGGACGTTGCTTCTGGCGGGCCTGGGCTGCGCGCCCGGCGTCGAACCGCTCAGTCGTCGATCTTCAACCGCTCCAGCGCCACTTCCGCCGCGATCTGCTCGGCGGCGCGGCGGGACCCGGCCTCGCCCTGGGTGATCAAGGGCGGCTGGACCAGCGTGCAGGTGACCACGAACGACTTGGCATGGTCCTCCCCGCTCTCGCTGAGCAGAGCATACACCGGCAATGGCTTCTGCCGCCCCTGCAGCCATTCCTGCAGTCGCGTCTTGGCGTCCTTGCCGACCTTGTGGGGTGGCGGCAGGGCGGCGATCGCGGCCTCGAACCACGGCAGGACCGCGGCGCGGCAGGTCTGGAAGTCGGAATCGAGGTAGATCGCGCCGATCACCGCTTCCAGGGCGTCGGCAAGGATCGAATCGCGGCGGTGGCCGCCGGACTTCATTTCGCCGGGGCCGAGGGTCAGGCGGGCGCCGAGTTCCAGTTCGCGTGCAATCGGCGCCAGGGCCGACTCGCGCACCAGCTCCGCGCGGGCCCGGGTCAACGCGCCTTCGTCGGCGCGCGGCCAATGCATGTACAGCGCCTCGGCCACGATCAGGTTGACCAGCGCATCGCCGAGGAACTCGAGCCGCTCGTTATGCGGCGCACCGGCGCTGCGGTGGGTCAGGGCCTGGTCGAGCAGGCCCTGGGTGTTGAAGCGGTAGCCGATCCGGTCACTCATCCAGCGCGGTGCGACTGAGCAGCTGTTCGGCCGTGAAATGGCCGACGACGTCGATGTTGGCGATCAGCGGGCGACGCACTTCGTAGTCGACCGACATGGTGTAACCGGCGTCCTTGCGGGCGATCTTGACGTTTTCCGGCTTCACGTTCTCGGCGTAGCTGATGTACAGGCGGCGGAAGAACAGGTCCTTGATCGAGGACGGGTCCTTCTGGGCGATGCCCGCTTCCTTCGACAGTTCCTTGAGTGCTTCCTTCACGGCGAAGTACTCCGAGTACATCGGAACCAGCTTCATGCCCATGTAGATGAACACGCCGGCCACCGCCAGCACGATGACGAACCCGATCAGGGTCATGCCGCTCTGCGTACGCTTCATTTCAACGATCCCCAGGTTTTGGTGTTGTCACCCCGGGTCGTCGCAGTCCCCTTCGACGACCCGGGCGGTGTTGCCGGCGCAGTATTGCCTGGCCAGTATTACTTGGTCAGTACCACTTGGTCAGTATTACTTGATCCTGCTGCCGATGCGTGAACGGTCGACGCCACCGTCGAAATTCATCCAGATCAGGAACGCCTTGCCGCGCAGGTTCTGCTCCGGCAGGAAGCCCCAGTATCGGCTGTCCTCGCTGTTGTCGCGGTTGTCGCCCATCACGAAATAGTGACCCGGCGGCACCACCCAGTCGCCCTCGCCCTGGTCGAGGAACGGCAGATTGGTCCGCTCCAGGACGTTGTGCTCGCGGCCGAGCAGGTTCTCGCGCAGTTCCTCCGACCCGGTCATCTCGGTGCCGTTGCCGACACCCTCGTAGACGCCGACCGGGACGTAGCTCAGCACTTGCCCGTTCACCGTGACCTGGTTGTCGTGGTAGCCGACGCGGTCGCCGGGCAGGCCGACCACGCGCTTGATCCAGTCCTGGTCAGGATGGTGCGGCGGGCGGAACACGACCACGTCGCCACGCGCCGGCTCGCCCAGGGCGACGAACTTGTGGTTGTTGACCGGCAGCCGCAGGCCGTAGGTGAACTTGTTGACCAGGATGAAATCGCCGGTCAGCAGGGTCGGCATCATCGAGTTTGACGGGATGCGGAAGGGTTCGGCGACGAAGCTGCGCAGGATCAGCACCACCGCCAGCACCGGGAAGAACGCCTTGGAGTAGTCGATGACGACCGGTTCCTTGCCGTCATCGAGCAGGCCCTCGCGGGCGGCGCGGCGCTTGGCCAGCCACAGCTTGTCGAGAAGCCAGACCAGGCCGGTGAACAGGGTCAGGGCGACCAGGATGATTTCAAACCAACGCATGCGTGCTCCTCGGGAGAGCCGGAAATGGGGAATCGGGATTGGACGAGCGGAACTGCGCGGACTGGCGAGGGGTCGCCCCCCGGCAACCTCTCATCCCGAGCATAGCGAGGGATCTGCTGTTCGTCATGCGCAGCATGAGGCGGCTGGCGTGCCGGATTGCGTACACCCGTCCGGCGGCCGCGACGCCCTGCTGCGATGCGAACTGCTGCGACATTACTTGCTGTCGACCTGCAGCACGGCGAGGAAGGCCTCCTGCGGGATCTCCACGCGGCCGACCTGCTTCATGCGCTTCTTGCCCTCTTTCTGCTTCTCGAGGAGCTTCTTCTTGCGGCTGATGTCGCCGCCGTAGCACTTGGCAAGCACGTTCTTGCGCATGGCCTTGACCGTGGAGCGGGCGATGATCTGCGAGCCGACGGCGGCCTGGATGGCGACGTCGAACATCTGCCGCGGGATCAGTTCCTTCATCCGCTCGCACAGGTCGCGACCGCGACGGTCGGCGTGGCTGCGGTGGGTGATGATCGACAGCGCATCGACCTTGTCGCCGTTGATCAGCGTGTCCACGCGCACGAAGGGACCGGCCTGGAAGCGCAGGAAGTGGTAGTCCAGCGAGGCATAGCCGCGGCTGACCGACTTGAGCCTGTCGAAGAAGTCCAGCACCACTTCGGCCATCGGCAGTTCGTAGCTGATCTGCACTTGGCCGCCCATGTACTGGATGCCGATCTGCACGCCGCGCTTCTCTTCGCACAGCGTGATCACGTTGCCGACATAGTCGGGCGGCGTGAGGATGTTGGCGCGGATGATCGGCTCGCGGACCTCTTCGATCATGTTCACCGGCGGCAGCTTGGCCGGGTTGTCCATCGGCACGATCGAACCGTCGGTCTTGAGCACCTCGTAGATCACCGTCGGTGCGGTGCTGATCAGGTTGAGGTTGTACTCGCGCTCCAGGCGCTCCTGCACGATCTCCATGTGCAGCATGCCGAGGAAGCCGCAGCGGAAACCGAAGCCCATCGCCTCGGAGCTTTCCGGCTCGAAGCGCAGCGCGGCGTCGTTGAGGCGCAGCTTGTCGAGGGCTTCGCGCAGGTCCGGATAGTCCTCGGCATCGACCGGGAACAGGCCGGCGAACACGCGCGGCTGCATTTCCTGGAAGCCCGGCAGCGGCTTGGCCGCCGGGTCGGCCGCCGAGGTCAGCGTGTCGCCGACCGGCGCGCCGTGCACGTCCTTGATCGAGGCATGGATCCAGCCCACTTCGCCGGCGCCCAGCTTGGGCAGGTCCTTGCGCTTGGGGGTGAACACGCCAACCTTGTCGACCTGGTGGGTGCGGCCGGTCGACATCACCAGCAGCTTGTCGCCGGGCTTGATCTCGCCCTGCATCACCCGCACCAGCGAGACCACGCCCAGGTAGTTGTCGAACCACGAGTCGATGATCAGCGCCTGCAGCTTGTCGGTGTCGCGCGGCTTCGGCGGCGGGATGCGGTGGACGATCGCCTCGAGCACGTCGACGACGTTCAGGCCGGTCTTGGCGCTGATCGCCACGGCGTCCTCGGCGTCGATGCCGATCACCGCCTCGATCTCGGCCTTGGCGCGCGCGATGTCGGCCGTGGGCAGGTCGATCTTGTTGAGCACCGGCACCACTTCCAGGCCCTGCTCCACCGCGGTGTAGCAGTTGGCGACCGACTGCGCTTCCACGCCCTGGGCGGCGTCGACCACCAGCAGCGCGCCCTCGCAGGCGGCCAGCGAGCGGCTGACTTCATAGCTGAAGTCGACGTGGCCGGGGGTGTCGATGAAGTTCAGGAAGTAGGTCTTCCCATCCTTGGCCGTGTACGGCAGGGACACCGACTGCGCCTTGATGGTGATGCCGCGCTCGCGCTCGATCGGATTGGAGTCCAGGACCTGCGCTTCCATCTCGCGGGCTTCGAGGCCGCCACAGAGCTGGATGATGCGGTCGGCCAGGGTCGATTTGCCGTGGTCGACGTGGGCAATGATGGAAAAGTTTCTGATCTGCTGCATGCGGGGCCGCGCGAGGCTAGCCGGTTCCTGGAAAATCAACGCGCGATTATCGCATACGGCCCGCTTGCACCGGCTCCACCCTGCCCAGACGCGCCGGCCAGACCGCAGGCGCGCAGGGCATTGTTGGGGCAAGCGGCAGGGCGGCCGGGCTCAGCCCGCCTTGGCGGCGTCGTCGGCGGTCACGGCAATGAACTGGGTGCCGCCCTGGCGGCGCACCAGCAGCATCACCGTCTGGCCCGGTTTGACCGAGGCCAGCGCGCGATCCAGCGCCGAGGCACTGGCGACCGAGTTGCGCCCCACCGACAGCACCACGTCACCCGGCCGCAATCCGGCCTCGGCTGCGGCATCGCCGGGGTTGCGCACCAGCACGCCCTCGTTGCCGCGCAGGCCCAGACGCTGGCGATCGCCGCTGCTCAGGTCCTGGCCGACCAGGCCAAGCGCATTGCCAGCGGACGGGCGCGACTCGCCGCCACCGATGGACGGGCGCGGCGAACCGGAGCCGCCGGCCACCGTGGCGTCGAGCTCGTTGACCACGACCGACAGGTCGACGTTGCGGCCGTTGCGGAACACGCTGACCTTGGCCTTGGTGCCGGGCGCCATCGAGCCGATGATCGGCGGCAGGTCGCTGGATTCGTTGATGTCGCGACCATCGACGGCGCGGATCACGTCGCCGCGCTCGATGCCGGCCTTCTCGGCCGGGCTGCCGGGCAGCACGTCGGCGATCAGGGCGCCGCGGCTGTCGGGCAGGCCGAGGCCCTTGGCCGACTCGCTGGTGATCTGCTGCACCTGCACGCCCAGCTGGCCGCGACTGACCTTGCCGGTTGCGCGCAACTGCTCCGCCGCGCCCATCGCAACATCTATCGGGATGGCGAAGCTCACGCCCATGTAGCCACCGGAGTTGCTGAAGATCTGCGAATTGATGCCGACGACTTCGCCGCTGGTGTTGAGCAACGGGCCACCGGAGTTGCCCTGGTTGATCGCCACGTCAGTCTGGATGAAGGGCACATAGCGCTGGTTGGCGTACGGATTGCTGCGGCCGACCGCGCTGACGATGCCGGCGGTGACCGAATGGTCCAGGCCGAACGGCGAACCGATCGCGATCACCCACTGACCGGCCCTGGTCGAATTGGCATTGGCCATGCGCAGGAACGGCAGGCCCTTGGCGTCGATCTTGAGCAGCGCGACATCGGACTGCTCATCGCTGCCGATCACCTTGGCGGTGAACTCGCGGCGGTCGGACAGCTTGACCGTGACCGTGTCGGCACCTTCGACGACATGGTGGTTGGTCATCACGTAGCCATCGGCCGACATCAGGAAGCCGCTGCCCATCGAGGTACCGCCACCGCGCGGGCCGCGCGGACCGCCGGGGCCGCCCGGGAAGGGCATGTCGTCGCCGAAGAAGCGGCGGAAGATCTCGGGAATCTGCTCGTCGTCCGGCGCGCCGCGCACGTTGCGCTGTGGCGCGACTTCGGCCTGGATGTTGACCACGGCCGGTCCGACCCGCTGGACCAGGTTGGTGAAGTCCGGCAGACCACTGACCAGCGGCGCGGCCGGCGTCGCCGCAGGCGGCGGCGCGATGGGCGTGGCGGGCGGCTGCGCAGTGCAGGCGACCGGCAGCGAAGCGGCGATGGCAGTAACCAGCGCGAGTGAACGAAGCGCAGGGGAACGAAGCGGACGGTTCATCGAATTCGGCCTCGGGAGAGATCGGATTGCAGTCGGGAGGATTGCGGGTGACCGCACTGTCGAGACGGTGCGGGGAATGGCTCAGCGTTGCGGCACAGTCGACTCGACCTCGGCCGCAGCCGGATTGGTTGCCGGTGCCGCCAGACTCGGTTCGACCACACTGGGTTCAAACGGATAGAACGAAGGCGACGATGCCCCGCTGCCATAACTGGCGGTGAGTCCGGCGTTGCCGGAGTACTGCGGCAGGACTGCGCGCGGCCACGGTCGAGCCGTGACCTCGGGATGTTCGGGCTGGAACGGTTTTGCCGCGATGGCAGGGCCGTCGGTCGAGGCGATCGCGACATGGGTGACCGGCGCAGCCGCCGACGCCACCGCAGTAGCCGGGGCCGACATGCGGGTCTGGCGACTGGCGCGCAGCGCAGCGCGCTGGCTCTGGCTGCGCGTGGAACGACGCTCGGCCGCGCGACGCGGCACTTCCACCGCCGCCACCGCCGCGGCACCCAGGCCGGCCTCATGGTCAGGGGCTGAGGGGATGGCCGGTGCCGGGACCGGAACGGGCGCCGCCGGGGTGGCCGTCGCAGCGGCAACCTGCGTGGCCGCGCTGTCGCCTACCGCAGGCGCCGCATCGTTGGAGAACGGTCGGGTCGCGAACAGCGCAGCGACGGCCACCGAGGCCGCGAGCGCGCCACCGATCCAGCCACGCCGGCTGGCGATCGGGCGCCGCGCGCGCGATTGCGTCGCGGTCGAAACCACCGCAGCCAGCGTCGGTTCCTGCGCGATGGCCTGGGCAACGCGGTCGGCGAAGCTGCTGCCGGCGATCGCCGTGGCCTGGCCACGCAGCACATCGCCATACAGCTGCCAGCGGCCGCAGGCCTGGCGCCATTGCAGGTCGTGGCCCAGCCGCTTCAGTGCGAAGCGTGCGGCGTCGCCCTGCAGTTCGCCGTCGAACAGCGCGCATAGGTGATCACGCTCGTCAGTGCCGCGGTCGTCAGTGCCTGGAGTATTCATCGCTTCGAAGCTTCCGCAGAGTCGTTGTCGAGCAGTGGCCGAAGTTCGGCATCGATCGCTTCGCGCGCACGGAAGATGCGCGAACGGACGGTGCCGATGGGACAGCCCATCTTCTGCGCGATTTCGTCATAGCTCAGACCGTCCACCTCGCGCATGGTGATGGCGGTCCGCAGTTCTTCCGGCAGGGTTTCGACCACGCGCATCAGCGTTCGTTCGATTTCCTGCCGCAGCAGTTCATGTTCCGGCGTGTCGGTGTCGCGCAGGCGCGTGCCGGTGTCGAACTGCTCGGCATCGCCGGCGTCGATGTCGTCGGTCGGAGGCCTGCGGTTCTGTGCAACCAGGTAATTCTTTGCAGTGTTCACGGCGATCCGGTGCAACCACGTATAGAACTGGGCATCGCCACGGAAGTTCGGCAGCGCCCGGTAGGCGCGTATGAAGGTTTCCTGGGCAACGTCCTGGCATTCGCTCCAGTCGGGGATGTAGCGCCCGATCAGTGCGGTGATCCGATGCTGGTACTTGCGCACCAGCGCATCGAAGGCCGCACTGTCGCCGCGCTGGACACGCCCGACCAGCTCCTGGTCCAACTCCACGTCTTTGGGCAACACTAATTCGGCCATACCGCGCCGGCACTCCTGTGGGCTCGGCCATGGCCGAACAATGGGACAACCCTGTCGGGGGAAAGTTCAATCACGATCATTAATGGGGTCGGGCCGTTCGGGCTGCAAGCGGCAGGGGGAGCAGAAGCGGGAATAGGGAATGGGGAGTATGAAGCGGGAACTCCAGGCTTCCGCGTTTGAACGCCTGCCACAAACAGGACGTGACGGCAGGCAGGCGAGAACCCATCGTTCCCGCTCCACTATTCCCGCTTCATACTCCCGCCAGTGCCCGCCCACCTCACCGGCGGGCAACTGCCCCCGACGCCCCCGCGATTTGACGCCGGGGAAACATCCTCGGGATGATAGCGGTCTCTCCATACCTGAACGAATGGTGCCGAATGATTGCTGGCCTTGACGGTCTTCGCTTCCAGCACTGGCAGACCGAGCTGCGTGCCGATGGCGTGCTGGTGCTGTCGTTCGACCGCGCCGGTGCGCCGGTCAACACCTTTGCCCAGGACGTCCTGATCGAACTGGACACGCTGATCGAGCGCCTGGCGCTGGATCCGCCCAAGGGCCTGGTGCTGCGCTCGGCCAAGGCCTCGGGCTTCATCGCCGGGGCCGACATCAAGGAATTCCAGACCTTCGACGCGAAGGGCACGGTCGGCGATGCGATCCGCCGCGGCCAGCAGACCTTCCAGCGCCTGGCCGAACTGCCCTGCCCGACCGTCGCGGCGATCCACGGCTTCTGCATGGGCGGCGGCACCGAGATCTCACTGGCCTGCCGCCACCGCGTCGCCAGCAACGATCCGTCGACCCGCATCGGCCTGCCGGAAGTGAAGCTGGGCATCTACCCCGGCTGGGGCGGCAGCGTGCGCCTGCCACGCCTGATCGGTGCGCCGGCCGCGTTCGACATGATGCTGACCGGGCGCACGCTGTCGGCTTCGGCCGCGCGCGCCAACGGACTGGTCGACAAGGTGACCGATGTCTCCAGCCTGATCGATGTTGCCGCCGCCTATGCGCTGCGCGGCAGCCAGCGTCCGTTCAAGCAGCGGGCACTGGCATGGGCGACCAACACCCTTCCTGCGCGCAAGCTGCTCGCACCGATGCTGACCAAGCAGGTCGCCCGCAAGGCGCGCAAGGAGCACTACCCGGCGCCGTACGCGTTGATCAACACCTGGGCCAACAGCGGCGGCGGCATCCAGAACCTGCTGTCGGCCGAACGCAAGTCGGTGGTGAAACTGGCTTCGACGCCGACCGCGCGCAACCTGATCCGCGTGTTCTTCCTGCAGGAGCGGCTCAAGGGACAAGGCGGCAAGGAGCACGGCATCAGCCACGTCCATGTCGTCGGCGCCGGCGTGATGGGTGGCGATATCGCCGCATGGTCGGCTTACAAGGGCTTCAACGTCACCGTGCAGGACCGCGAGCAGCGCTTCATCGATGGCGCGCTGACACGCGCGCAGACGCTGTTCGAGAAGAAGGTGAAGGACGAAGCCAAGCGCATGGACGTGGCCGCACGCCTGAAGGGCGACCTCGCCGGCGACGGCGTCGCCAGCGCCGACCTCGTGATCGAAGCGATCATTGAGCAGGCCGAAGCCAAGCGTGATCTCTACGCCGAACTCGAACCGCGCATGAAGTTCGACGCATTGCTGACCACCAACACTTCGTCGATCCCGCTGAGCGAACTGCGCGAGCACATCGGCCGCCCTGCGCATTTCGCCGGCCTGCACTACTTCAACCCGGTGGCGTTGATGCCGCTGGTGGAAATCATCCACCACGACCGCGTCGCCCCGCAGACGCAACAGCGCCTGGCGGCGTTCTGCAAGGCGATCGACAAGCTGCCGGTACCGGTGGCGGGAACGCCGGGCTTCCTGGTCAACCGCGTGCTGTTCCCGTACATGCTCGAGGCGGCGACGGCGTACGCCGAAGGGATTCCGGGCGCGGCGATCGACAAGGCCGCGGTGAAGTTCGGCATGCCGATGGGCCCGATCGAACTGATCGACACCGTCGGCCTCGACGTCGCCTCCGGCGTCGGTGGCGAACTGGCGCCGTTCCTCGGCCTGCCGATTCCCGCTTCGCTGGCGACACCGCCGCAGCAGGGCAAGCGTGGCAAGAAGGACGGGCAAGGCCTGTACAAGTGGGAAAACGGCAAGGCGATCAAGCCCGCGCTGCCCAAGGACTACCAGACTCCGTCGGACCTGGAAGACCGCCTGATCCTGCCGCTGCTCAACGAAGCGGTGGCGTGCCTGCACGACGGCGTGGTCAGCGACGCCGACCTGCTCGATGCCGGCGTGATCTTCGGCACCGGCTTTGCGCCGTTCCGCGGTGGCCCGATCCAGTACATCCGCGAAACCGGCGCCGATGCGCTGCTGACGCGACTGCAGCAGTTGCATGCACGTTACGGCGATCGATTTGCACCGCGCCCGGGTTGGGACAGTGGGGCGCTTCGTAGTTGATTGAAGCGAAGGGCGACGTCCATGGATCCCCGCCTTCCCAGCAACCATATCTCGCAGATGGCGCATTGAATTGGCATGCAAACGTCTTGCACACCGTGACGGTGCCGGAATACCGTTACCCACGTCGGGAGACTGGGGTTATCCCTCGGTGTGCAGGAACGCCATGCACGGTGAGGGGCGTTCGCCACCAAAGGGAGCACTCGTGTGGAACCGGACGATGCTGTGGGGGGGGGCCAATTCCGGCGCCAAGATCGAAGCGACAGTCTCGGCAGGATCACGCTCAGAGGTGGCCCCCAGGTATCGGCTGGAGCACCCGATCCTCATTGTTGTCAGCGAGGTCGACGCCTCCGCGACCTTGGCCGCCAGGGGCTAGCACCGCGAAGAAGCACTACACGTCGAAGCATGCGCCCTGTCGGCGATCCGACGCTCACCTCTGCGCTCGTCGTGATCGGCATGCAAGCCACGCAAGACTATTCCCGTAAGCTCTGCGCCCGGAGCCCTGCATCGTGCTTTTCGACAGGCAAGGTCGATGACTGACAGAGCAGCCGGCTGTCACCGGTTGAAGCAGGGCGTCAGCTCTTGGACTAGAGCATGCCCCTGAACAATGACGCTGAATGGCTCGGATGGTTGACACGGATAGCAGTCAACTGCAATGACGCCCTGCGGGTGATCGACATAAAAGAGAACGGTGTCTTCGGCTTCCGCTGATGCAAGCAGGAGGGCCCTAGGGTTTACCTGTTCCAGTCTCGCCAGCCCCAAGTAAACCTTTTCATGGAAACCAATCATCCCTGTCAGATCGCCGACCCTCTGTCGGAAACACCCTAGCAACACGGAGACATCAGATCGGGTGATATAAGCCGAAACCAATCCGGGGGCAGTGGTGATGTCCTTAGGCCAATTAAATGGGAATGGCTCCTCCGAACTCGCATTGAAGTCGTCCAACTCCACAGGCTTATCGGTCGCCTTGGCAATGACTGCAGCAAGCTTGGGACCATGCTCTGCACGCGACCGCTCTTGCTCCTGAGCCTCCAAGCCCCTTGCTCGCCGTAGGCGCAACTCATCAATCCTGCTCTGGTTCGACATAAGTTCCCTGCATCAGCGCTTGTCAAAGTCCATTCGGACCTTGCTTTCGTTCTGGATGCGGGGCCTTCCTGCCGCATCAATTTGTCCCTCGGGCTTCACCGTACCCGCCTCAACCTGAGACATGCCGGCATGATCACCACGTATATCTCGCGATACTTGAACAGACTTCGATTCTGTTCCTCCACCGGGCTTGGGAACTTCATATGTCTGCTGCCGTCCCACTGGCGTTCCGTCTGAAGCTCGGCCATTCGTTTGGCTCGTAGCCTGCTGACTGGTAGGAATGCCCGCTTGGCGCTTAGCCTCGCGGGTCGCTGCCCGCTGGCCAATATTTGCTGCGGTCTTGATGGCACCAATGGTTTTCCCAGCAGGAACAGCCGAGGAAACTTGATCTACCGTCGACATCGACATCGTCTGCTCGCCGGGGGCGGGAGCATTCGCATAGTTCGACGTGAAGTACGCCGTGATACCGAAGATGATCGGCACCAACACCGGTAACCGTCCATCGGGGTCTTTGAACTTGTACGGGTTGTTGTAGGCGTAGGCATAGCGGTTGAAGTGCCGCATGTCACTACTGCCGTGAGCAGTTACCGGATCGACACTCAGAGATCGTCCGATTATCGGATCGTAGTAGCGATCCTGCATGTAGACCAGTCCAGTCGCCGAATCTTGGACGTGGCCGGCGTAGCCGGGCCCATCAGTCATCGAGGGTGTCAACTGCGCGCCATACGGCTCGTACTCCCGTCGCTCGATCACGTTGCCACGCTCATCCGTGAGAGCCACGATCGAGCCCAGGGCATCTGTATGGACGTAAGTTACGGTCCTCTCTTGTGCAAGGGCGATGCCACCACTCCACAACAGACTGAGCGCAGCCAGCACAACGGTCCATGCCAGCTTCTGCATTGCCATCTCCTGAACAGGGTCGGTTCGAGCCTAGCGAGCAACAGGTGCGGCATCAACCCTTGGTAGGGTGAGCGCTTGAATTCTCCGCAAAAAGAAGACAGATGGGCGGGCACACACGACTTTGTTCAACAGGTAGACAAAGAAAAGGTGACCCGCCGCTCGCTTTAGTGGCGGAAGCTTTTGACGTTGCTTCGAGAGGCTGAGGCCAAGAGCAAGCCAAAGTCAAAATGGATCCCGGCGTTCGCCGGGATGACGATGACGGGGCTGACGGGATGTGGGCCTGGGTCCCGGCGTTCGCCGGGACGACGGTGGCGTCACATCGTGTGCGTTGCCCGCTCCGCATTGAGCGACCCGGCCAACAACGCCTCGATCCTGCCCTTGACCGTCTCACCCTCGGCACTGTCGGCGAACTGCACACCGATGCCCGACGGACGATTGCCTTGCGCACCGACCGGCGTCACCCAGACCACTTTGCCGGCGACCGGCAGGCGCTCGTTCGACTCCGGCAGCGTCAGCAGCAGGAACACCTCGTCGCCGAGGAAGTAACGCTTGGGCGTGGCCACGAAGACACCACCGCCCTTGAGGAACGGCATGTACGCACTGTACAGCTGCGCCTTGTCCTTGATCGTGCACGACAGGATGCCCTGACGCGCGCCGCCTGCAGAATTCATCCCGCTCATTGCCTGTTCCCCCCTTCTGCCCGCCGCCCATCGAGGACGCGCCAGGCCAACAACAATTCGGTGACCGCCAGGTCCGCCCGCACCGTCGTGCGCAGCAGATCGCGGGTCCGGTTCGCCTGATCGAACCACGCAGCCAGACTGCGCGTTCGACCCGGGTCGGTCAAGCCGGTGGCATCGGCCAAGGCCAGGTCCGCGGCGTGGCGCAACCGCACTGCCGCGTCGTCGTCGCCGACCCAGCGCTGCGCGGTCTCGACCGCGCCCACGTCGCCGCGGGCCAGCTTGGCCAGGTCGCTGGCGACCTCCCGGCGCAACTTCAGTCCATCGTTACCGAGCCATTCGTTGGCCAGGCCGGGATGGCCACGGGCTGCCTCGAGCGCTTCGCGCGCGCTGGCGTCGGAGTGCCCCTGCTGCTTCAGCCAGGCCAGCGATTCGGCGGCCGGCGGCAGGCGGAACTCGTAGCGCTGGCAGCGGCTGCGGATCGTCGCCGGCAGGCGCGCCGGATGCGCGCTCAACAGCCACAGGTAGCGCCCGGGTACCGGCTCTTCCAGGGTCTTGAGCAAGGCATTGCAGGCGGCATGATTGACCGCCTCGGCCGGGTCGATGATCACCACCTGCGCGCCGCCATACTGCGGCGTCAGCGACAGCTTCTCCGACACCTGGCGGATCTGCTCGATGACGATCTCGGTGCGCAGTCGCGTGCCTTCCTTGTTCGGGATGAACGACACGAACTGGTAGTCGGGATGCGTGCCTGCCGCGAGCAGGCGGCAGCTGCGACAGCTGCCGCACGGCTCGCCGGATGCGACCGGCTGCTGGCACAGCAGGCGCTGGGCCAGGCGCTCGGCCACGGCGCGCTTGCCCAGTTGCGCCGGCCCGCAGAACAGCAGGCCATGGGCCAGCCGTCCGCTCGCCTGCGCCGCCACGGCCTGGTCGTACACGCGTTGCTGCCAGGGAGCGAAGGCACTCATGCCGACGCCTCGATGAAGGCGCGCAGGTGCGCAACCGCCTGGGCCGCGACCACGTCCGCCGGCTGGGTGGCGTCGATCACGCGGAAACGCTCCGGCTGCGCCGACGCGCGGGCCAGATAGCCACTGCGCACGCGCTCGAAGAAATCCTCACGTTCGCCCTCGATGCGGTCGCTGGCGCCGCGCCCGCGCGCACGTTGCAGGCCGATCGACACCGGCACATCCAGCAGCAGCGTCAGCGCCGGTGCGATGCCGACCACGCGCCGCTCCAGTTCGGCGATGAACTGCACGTCGCCGCCGCGGGCCGATCCCTGGTAGGCGTAGCTGGCGTCTGTGAAGCGATCGCTGATGACCCATGCGCCGCGCTGCAATGCCGGCATGATGGTTTCGCGCACGTGCTGGGCGCGCGCGGCGAACACCAGCAACAGCTCGGTGTCGGTGGTGGGCGGTTCGTGATGGGTGTCCAGCAGCAGGCCTCGGATCTGCTCGGCCAAGGGCGTGCCGCCGGGCTCGCGCGTGCTCACGACCTCCTCGCCAGTGGCGGCCAGCACTTCGCGCAGCGCCGCCAGCACGGTCGACTTGCCGGCGCCTTCGCCGCCCTCGAGCGTGATGAAGCGGCACTGGCGCTGCAGGGGCGTGCCGTGGTTCGTCATTGCCCTTTCCCGGATTGCGCGGCGCGGTACTTCTTCAGGTAAGCGCGGACGTTGGCCTGGTGTTCGGCGTAGGTGCGTGCAAACAGGTGACGCCCGCTGCCGTCGCCGACGGCGACGAAGAACAGCGCATCGCCATCGGCCGGCTTGGCGACCGCCTCGAGTGCGCCGATGCCCGGCATCGCGATCGGCGTCGGCGGCAGGCCGCCGATCAGGTAGGTGTTGTACGGATTGTCCGCGCGCAGGTCGCGCTTGCGGATGTCGCCGTCATAGGCGCTGCCCAGGCCGTAGATCACCGTCGGATCGGTTTCCAGGCGCATGCCGAGCTTGAGCCGACGCGCGAACAGGCCGGCGATCTGCGGCCGCTCCGAGGCGATCCCGGTTTCCTTCTCGACGATCGAGGCCAGCACCAGCATTTCGTCGGGCGTCTTGAGCACGTTGTCGGCACTGCGCTGCTGCCAGGCGGCGTCGAGCGCCTTGGCCATGGCCGCGTGCGCACGCTTGAGCACGTCCAGGTCGCTGTCGCCGCGCGTGTACAGGTAGGTCTCGGGCAGGAACCGGCCTTCGGGATGCTGGCCCGGCGCGCCGATGGACTTCATCAAGGCCGCGTCATCGAGCTTGCCGGTTTCCAGCTTGAGCGGCTTGGCCTTGGCCAGCGCCGTGCGCAGTTCGCGGATGTTCCAGCCTTCCACGATCGTGAATCGATGGCGGATCACGCGACCGTCGCGCATGGCCAGCAGCAGCGTGCGCGGCGAGGTGCCCGGCTCGATCGCGTACTCGCCCACCTGCAACTTGCCGGCGGCACCGAGTTGCCGGGCCAGTGCGCGCCATTCCAGCAGGTCGCCTTCGCGCACGCCGGCCTCGCGCAGTTTGCGCACGACGGTGGGCAACGAATCGCCACGTTCGACCATCACCGTCTCGCCCGGCTCCAGGCCCGACAACGGCGCGTCGGCGAAACCGGTGTAGCGCTGCCATGCCCAGAAGCCGGCGCCGGCGGCGATCAGCAACAACAACAGCAGGAAGCCGGCGGAAATACGTCCAAAAGACCGACCCGAAGACCGACGCACAGATTTACGACTCACGAAACCTCCGTGGCGAAAGCGGGATGCTCGGCGGCCAGGCGGTGCTGCAGCGCGACCACCTGCGGATGCGGTTGCCAAGTGCGGGCGCCGAGCCGCGCCACCGGCAGGATACCGCGCACGCCATTGCACAGGAAAACCGCGTCGGCGGCTTCGACATCGGTCACAGCCAGGCGCGCCTCGCGCGCCGGCAACGCCTCAAGCGCCCAGGCCCGGCAAACCCCGGCGACGCCGCAGCGATCGACCTGCGGGGTCAGCCAGACGCCCTGGCGGAGGATGAACACATTGGCGGCCGTGGCGCAGACCACGTCGCCTTCGCTGCTGCACACCAGGCCCTCGTGGATGGCCGGATCGTCCCACTCGCCGCGCGCGAGCACCTGCTCGAGGCGGTTGCAGTGCTTGATTCCCGCCAGCGCCGGCTGCAATGCCAGGCGCGTGTCGCACCAGCGCAGGTTCAGGCCGGCAGCGGGCGAAGGCGGCAGCGGATGGGACGAAAGCGTCCAGTTGGGAACGCGGGCGTGGGTCGGCGAGTAGCCACGTCCGCCACTGCCACGCGACACGAGCAGCTTCAGCACGGCATCGCCGCCGTCGAGCAGTCGGGTCGCCTCGGCCAGCACGATGCGCTCGTCGGGAAGCGTCATGCGCAGCATCGCCGCGCCGCGTTGCAGGCGCTGCCAGTGGTCGGGCCACCAAGGCATCTGGCCGTGATGCGCGCGCACCGTCTCGAACAGGCCGTCCCCATAGGCCAGGCCACGATCGAGATCCGGCAGCGCCGGCACCGACCGGTCGCCCGCGAAATAGCGCACCGCCGTCGCACTCATCCGGCCACTCCCAGCGCGCGCAGCATGCCGCGCGCCTTGGCCCGGGTCTCGTCGAGTTCACGCTGCGGGTCGGAGTCGGCCACGATGCCGGCGCCGGTGCGGAAGCGCAGCGTCGCCCCGCCTGCCGGGTCGGGTTCCAGCTCGGCGCTGCGTATCAGGATGTTGAGGTCGAGGTCGCCGTCGCGATTGAGCCAGCCCATCGCGCCGGTGTAGGCGCCGCGCCCGACGCCTTCGAGCTCGGCGATGATCTGCATGCAGCGCACTTTCGGACAGCCGGTGATCGTGCCGCCCGGAAACACCGCGCGGATCACCTGTCCGGGCGTCGCATCCTGGCGCAGGCGGCCGCGCACGTTGCTGACGATGTGGTGGACGTGGGCATAGCTCTCCACCGTCATCAGCTCGTCGACCTCGACGCTGCCGGGCGTGCAGACGCGACCGAGGTCGTTGCGCTCCAGGTCGATCAGCATCACGTGCTCGGCGCGCTCCTTGGGATGGCCGACGAGTTCCTGGATCCGCGCGGCATCGTCGTCACCGGCGAAGCGCGGACGCGTGCCGGCGATCGGTCGCGTCTCGACCACGTCGCCGCGCACCGATACCAGCCGCTCCGGCGAGGCGCTGACCACGGCCCAGTCGGCACCGGCGAAAACGCCGGCAAAGGGTGCGGGGTTGTTCTGTCGCAGCCGTTCGAACAGCGCCGCAGGTTGCAGCGGCTGATCGAAACGCGCGACCCAGCCGCGGGAGAGATTGGCCTGGAACACGTCGCCTGC
Organism: Lysobacter sp. Soil_N_23; assembly: GCF_057656135.1. Lineage (NCBI taxonomy): Bacteria > Pseudomonadati > Pseudomonadota > Gammaproteobacteria > Lysobacterales > Lysobacteraceae > Lysobacter > Lysobacter sp. Soil_N_23. Next base: position 33,275 of record NZ_JBDGKY010000010.1, on the reverse strand, counting down.
AGCGAGATAGTCGAGCACGCGACGCACGCCGTCGGTGAAGCGCTCCGGCTCGTCTTCTTCGAGCGTGCCAGGCGTCTGCCAGGGCGCAATGGCCGGGAGCTTCGCGGCCGCTTCGATGTCGGACAGCACGGCTGCGACCAGGCCGTCGTACCCCACTTCGGTCACCAGCACGCATTCGCCGCTGGTGTGATCGCGCAGGACCGCGGCCGGGCAGCGCAGCGCCAGTGCCACCGGCAAATGACCGTCGGCGCGCGGCAGCATGAGCACCGGTTCGACCTGGGCGGCGGCCTCGTAACCGAAGAACAGGGCCCAGCCGCCGCGAAACGGCCAGCGCGGCTCGTCGCGGGCAACGCGCAGCGCCTGCCATTGCGCGTCGAGCGCGGCGAAGAAGTCGCCTTCGACAACGGCGCCGTCGGAATCGCGCGTGACGCCGTCGGCCTCCAGACGCAGTGAGTCGCCGCTGTCCACCAGCAGCAGGTCCCAGCGGCCCTGGGCGGTGCCGTGAGCGCTGGATTCCAGCAACAAGGGGTAACGGGCGGGAGCCAGACGCTGCAGCGAAAGCAGGTCGAAGGAGGCGGGCAGGGAGCGGGTCAGCAGCATCCGTGTATTAGACCGCGTTTCGGGGCGGCCGCGTCTTGCCCGCCCCTCCTTCCCGCCCCTTTCCCGTCGTCCCTTCCCGCCCCTTTCCCGTCATCCCCGCGCAGGCGGGGACCCAGCGACGTCGCTCTCGCCGTAATGCCCTCACCCCAACCCGCGCCCCGGCCCGAGCGCATAGCGCTCGGGCGTTCGAGGACACGCGAGCCAGTGGCTCGCAAGCGGTGTCCTCTCACCCCGCAAGCGGGAGAGGGGCTCTCGAAACAACGATCCCCGCCGTGGCGGGGATCGTCAGGCACAACGGTTGCGGCGAGCCTCAGATCCGCTTGAACACCAGCGTACCGTTGGTGCCGCCGAATCCGAAACCGTTCGACACCGCGACGTCGATCTTCGCCTGGCGGGCCACGTTGGGCACGTAGTCCAGGTCGCAGCCCTCGCCCGCTTCCTCCAGGTTGATGGTCGGCGGGATGATGCCGTGGTGCAGCGCCAGCACAGAGAAGATCGCCTCCACGCCACCGGCCGCGCCGAGCAGATGGCCGGTCATCGACTTGGTCGAGCTGACCATCGTCTTGTAGGCGTAGTCACCCAGCGCGCGCTTGATCGCCAGCGTCTCGGCCAGGTCGCCCAGCGGCGTCGACGTGCCGTGCGCGTTGAGGTAACCGACCTGGTCGGCATTGACACCGGCGTCCTTGAGCGCGGCGATCATGCAGCGTGCCGGGCCCTCACCATTCTCGCTCGGGGCGGTCATGTGGAAGGCGTCGGAGCTGGCACCGAAACCGGACAGCTCGCAGTAGATGCGCGCACCGCGCGCCTTGGCGCGCTCGTACTCTTCCAGGATCAGGATGCCGGCGCCGTCACCGAGGACGAAACCGTCGCGGTCCTTGTCCCACGGACGCGAGGCACGGGTCGGGTCGTCGTTGCGCGTGGACATCGCCTTCATCGAGCAGAAGCCGGCGACCGATGTCGGCGAGGAGCCACGCTCGGCGCCACCGGCCACCATCACGTCGGCATCGCCGTACTGGATCATGCGCATCGCCATGCCGATCGAATGGTTGGCAGTGGCGCAGGCCGAAACGGCCGAGAAATTGGGGCCCTTGATGCCGGTCAGCAGCGAGACCTGGCCGGGCAGCATGTTGATGATCGTGCTGGGCACGTAGAACGGCGAGACCTTGCGCGGGCCGCCCTCGTGGTACTTGATCGTCTGCTCTTCGATGCCGAGCAGGCCGCCGATGCCCGAGCCGATCAGCGCACCGATGCGCTCGGCGTTGGACTCGTCGACCGTGATGCCGGCGTCCTGGATCGCCATCATCGATGCGGCGACACCGTAATGAATGAACTCTTCCATCTTCTTGGCGTCCTTCGGGCTCACCCACCGGGTGATGTCGAAGTCGCGCACTTCACCGGCGATGCGGGTGGTGAAGGCCGAGGCGTCGAAATGGGTGATCGGGCCAATGCCGGAGCGGCCATTGACGATGCCGTCCCAACTGCTGGCGAGGTCGTTGCCAAGCGGCGAAACGATGCCGAGGCCGGTGACCACGACGCGACGATTGAAGGCCGGGCGATTGGACATGAAACACTCCGTCTAGCGAACACTACGCCAGCGCATGGGCCGGCTCATAAGACACGGGGCCGCAATGCGGCCCCGGTCTGGTTTTGCAGGAAGCGGTCGGCCGAGGCCCCGCGTCCATCGGGCACGGTTACGACTTGACGTGAGCCTTCACGTAGTCGATGGCCTGCTGCACCGAGGTGATCTTCTCGGCCTCTTCGTCCGGAATCTCGCACTCGAACTCTTCTTCGAGCGCCATCACCAGCTCGACGGTGTCGAGCGAGTCCGCGCCGAGGTCGTCGACGAACGAAGCGTTGTTGGTGACTTCTTCTTCCTTGACGCCCAGCTGTTCGACCACGATTTTCTTGACGCGCTCTTCGATGCTGCTCATGGGTACTCACTCCTCCCGGACGGGATATTCGACGGAATAGTCTAAAGGAACATTGGTGGAATCGCAGGCGCTCGCGAGGATACGCGAAAGCCCTTTTGCTTCAAATGGTTACAAACGCAAGCAATGCCCGGGGGCAAGGCCTTACGGCATGTACATGCCACCGTTGACGTGCAGGGTCTCGCCGGTGATGTAGGCCGCCGACGGGCCGGCCAGGAACGCCACCGCGCGGGCGATGTCGGCCGGCTCGCCGAAGCGCCCGAGGGCGATCTGGCCCAGCATCGCGCTCTTGGCGTCTTCGGGCAATGCCTTGGTCATGTCGGTGTCGATGAATCCGGGCGCTACGACATTCACGGTGATGCCACGGCTGCCGATTTCCCGGGCCATCGACTTGCTGAAGGCAATGATGCCGGCCTTGGCCGCGGCGTAGTTGGCCTGGCCGGCATTGCCGGTCACGCCGATCACCGAGGCGATGTTGATGATGCGTCCCTTGCGCGCCTTCATCATCGCGCGCATCACCGCCTTGCTGGTACGGAAGACGCTGGTGAGGTTGGTGTCGAGGATGGCTTGCCAGTCCTCGTCCTTCATCCGCATCAGCAGGTTGTCGCGGGTGATGCCGGCGTTGTTGACCAGGATCGAGATCGGGCCGATGTCCTTGGCGATGGCGTCGATCAGGGTATCGATCGAAGCGGCATCACTGACGTCGAGTACGCGGCCGTGGCCGCCGTGCGCAGCCAGGCGATCGCCGATCGCCTTGGCACCGGACTCGGAAGTGGCAGTGCCAATGACGGTAGCGCCCTGCGCAGCCAGCTCGTCGGCGATTGCCGCGCCGATGCCACGGCTGGCGCCGGTTACCAACGCAACCTCACCGGACAGCAGTTTCTCGCTCATGCCTTGTTCCATTCTTCGATAGCGGTTTCGAACTCGCCGGGCGTGCCAAGCGCGCGTCCGTCGAGCGTCTTGTCGATGCGCTTGACCAGGCCGGCGAGGACCTTGCCCGGGCCGCATTCGGCGACACGGATGACGCCCTTGGCCGCCAATGCCTGCACGCAGCCGGTCCACTGTACCGGCAGATAGAGCTGGCGGACGAGCGCATCGCGGATGGCATCCACACTCGTGTGGATACCCGCGTCGACGTTCTGCACCACCGGCAGCCTGGGCGCATGCCATGCCAGCCCGGTCATGGCCTCGGCCAGACGGTTGGCGGCATCGCGCATCAGCGGCGTGTGCGAAGGCACGCTGACCGCGAGCTTGACCATCTTGCGCACGCCACGCTCGCCGAGCACGGCCATGGCCTTGTCGACCGCATCGGCGTGGCCGCCGATGACGATCTGGCCGGGCGAATTGTAGTTGGCGGGAACGACCACGCTGGTGCCCGACACGCTCGCGCAGACTTCCTGCACCAGCGCATCGTCGGCGCCGAGCACGGCGGCCATCGCACCGGTGCCGGCCGGGGCGGCTTCCTGCATCAGCTGGCCGCGCAGGCGCACCAGATGGGCGGCATCCTTCAGCGACAGCGAACCTGCAGCGACCAGCGCGGTGTATTCACCCAGGCTGTGACCCGACAGCACCGCCGGCATCGCGCCGCCACGCTGCTGCCACAGGCGCCACACCGCCGCGCCAGCGGCAAGGAGCGCCGGCTGCGTGTACTCGGTGCGGTTGAGCATTTCTTCCGGTCCGCCCTGGCTGAGTGCCCAGAGGTCGACGCCGGCGCCATCGCTGGCTTCGGCGAACGCCTCGCGGATGATCGGGTGCAGTTCGCCCAGTTCGGCCAGCATGCCGAGCGACTGCGAGCCCTGGCCAGGGAACACGAACGCCAGGGTCGAATCGGTGTGGGGGGTTGCGGTCACGCGTGAAGGCCTTGCGACAAAGAATGCGCATGATACGAGTGTTTGCTCTAGTACGTCTGTACGGGCCTGTACTGAAGCTGCCCTCACCCCAACCCGCACCCCGGCCCGAGCGCATAGCGCTCGGGCGTTCGAGGACACGCGAGCCAGTGGCTCGCAAGCGGTGTCCTCTCACCCCGCAAGCGGGAGAGGGGCTCAAACATGTCGCAAACGAAAACGCCCCCGCTGGCTGGCAGCGGAGGCGTCGCGGATGCGCGAACAGCATCCGATCGTAAAGCGCGAAGGACGGCTCAGTAGCGCAGCAGCGCCGAGCCCCAGGTGAAGCCGCCACCGAAAGCCTCCAGCAGCACCAGCTGGCCGCGCTGGACACGACCGGAGCGCACCGCATAGTCCAGCGCCAGCGGCACCGAACCCGAGGACGTGTTGCCGTGCTTGTCGACGGTGACGATCACGCGATCCATCGGCATGTCCAGGCGCTTGGCCGTGGCTTCGATGATGCGCAGGTTGGCCTGGTGCGGAATCAGCCAGTCGATGTCGTGGCGATCCAGGCCATTGGCCTCGAGCGTCTCCTCGACCACCGAGTCCAGCGCCTTGACCGCATGCTTGAAGACCTCGTTGCCGGTCATCAGCACCCTGACGCCGGCATTGGGCTCGTCCGGCTTGAAGCCGACCGAAACGCCGACCGGATTCCACAGCAGCTCCTTCTTGCCGCCGTCGGCGTGCATGTGGGTGCTGAGGATGCCGGTTTCGGTGTCGGCCTTGAGCACCACTGCACCGGCGCCGTCGCCGAACAGCACGCAAGTGGAGCGATCGCTCCAGTCGAGCATGCGGGTCAGGGTTTCGGCACCGACGACCAGCACCGTCTTGGCGGCGCCGGAACGGATGAACTTGTCGGCCACCGTCAGCGCATAGACGAAGCCCGAGCAGGCCGCGTTGACGTCGAACGCCGCGCAGCCGCCGGCACCGAGGCGGTGCTGCAGCAGGCAGGCGGTCGAGGGGAAAATCAGGTCCGGCGTGGTCGTGCCGACCACGATCAGGTCGAGATCCCTGGCATCGACGCCGGCCGCTTCCAGTGCGCGCACGGAAGCATGGAATGCCAGGTCGCTGGTGGTCTCGCCTTCGGCGGCGACATGACGCTCACGGATGCCCGTGCGCGCGGCGATCCATTCATCGCTCGTGTCGATGAACTTGGCCAGGTCGTCGTTGGTCAGCACCTTCTCGGGAAGGTAGCTGCCGGTTCCCGCGATGCGGGAATAAATCTGTTGCGTCATCGCCACTCCGCTGCACAGCCGTTGTCTGGGCTCCGACGGCCATGCCGACGGAGAGGCACCGCCGCGATGGCCGCTGAGCGCTGAATCTTGCGATCCTGACCAGTCCAGCCCCGGCATCAACGCCCTGGCAGTCCCGGCTGTGCGGCGACCGCGCCAGTCCTGACGGAGCTGCGCGCGGCGCGACGGTGAGCGAAGAGCTTACTCTTCGTCAGCAACCTTGGACTTGGTGTCGATCACCTTCTTGCCGCGGTAGTAACCGTCAGCGGTGACGTGGTGACGCAGGTGGGTCTCGCCCGTGGTCGGGTCGGTCGCCAACTGCTTGGCGGACAGCGCATCGTGCGAACGGCGCATGCCACGCTTGGACGGGGAAACGCGGGACTTCTGAACAGCCATGGTCTTGCTCCAAAAAAACTCAGTTCGATTGTTTCTTCAATGCCGACAGCGCAGCGAACGGGTTCACGCGCTCCGGCTCTTCGGCCTGCCCGGTCGCCGGCCAGTCGCGCTCCACCGCCTCCGTGCCGGGCATTATCGGCACGACCGGAACGGCCAGGATCAACTCGTCCTCGACCAGCTCGACGGTCCGCAGCTGGCCATCTTCCGGCACCAGCAACGGCTCGTATCCTTCCGGCAGCGCCGCCTCGTCCGCTTCATCACGGATCAGGCCAAGGCGCTGCACGATGTTCACCGGGTACAGGAATCGCTGCAGGCTGCGCTGACAGGTCAGCGGCAGCTCGGCATCGATTCGCAGTTCGACATAAGGCACCCGCAGCGCGTCGTGATCAAACTCGAGCGCAAAGCGAACCTCACCCTCGGTGTCGACCAGACTGTTCCGCAGCCGCGTCAGCGATGACAACGGCACACGGCCTTCCAGGCCGCGCCGTGTCGCCACCATGCGCCATGCATCAAGAATCCTGGGCAGGTCGGCCGACATAAGCTGCGGAATGTTAGAGATCACGACTACCTCTGTCAAACCTGAACCGGCGAGCCGGCAGGCAGCGCCGCCCCGCTCGTCGGCGGCGATTGCGGGCGCCGCCGCGGCGGCCTCAAACTGCGGCCCAATTCCGTACAGTCGACCGCGCCCGTGACCATCGTCCTGCTCCTGCTGCTGTCTTCCCTGGCGATCGCGGCACTGTTCGCCTGGGGCCGCCCGGGACGCCGCGAACGCGCGGTCCGCGAGGTCCTGGACGCCGCCGACGCCCTCGAGGACCGGCTGCGCCTGGCCCGGGCCGAGATCGAGGCGGTGGCCGGCAATGGCGGCCATGACCCGGTCGGCGACGCCATGCGCGAGATGCTGCGCCAGCGGCTGTGGCTGCGCGACCATGGCCGCAACGCCAGCCTCAGCCAGTTGGCCGAAGTACGTAGCTCGATCGATGCAGCTCGCGACCGGATCGACCAGCAATTATCCCTGATCGAGCGCGCCCGGTCGCCCCTGGCCTGAGGGCAGCCTGCCGTGCCTGCCCTCCTGATCCTGGCGTCGACCTCGGTCTACCGCCGCGAACTGCTGTCGCGCCTGCGCCTGCCGTTCGACACCGCCCGGCCCGACAGCGACGAGACTCCGCTGCCCGGGGAGGCGCCGGCCACCCTCGCCCGCCGCCTGGCACACGCCAAGGCCGCCGCCGTGGCCGCGCTCCACCCCGACGCCTGGGTCATCGGCTCCGACCAGGTCGCCGAGTTCGACGGCCGCCCGCTGGGCAAGCCCGGCGGTCGCCAGGCGGCCATCGAGCAGCTGACCGGCATGTCCGGCCGCAGCGTGCAGTTCCACACCGGCGTGTGCGTGATGAAGGCCGGACAGGCGCCGCTGCAGACGCTCGACCGTACAGTTGTAAAGTTCCGCGACCTGGATGCCGCCGAAATCGCACGCTATGTCGATGCCGAGCAGCCCTTCGACTGCGCCGGCAGCTTCAAGTCCGAGGGCCTGGGCATCTGTCTGTTCGAAGCCATCGACAATCGCGACCCGACCGCCCTGATCGGCCTGCCGCTGATCGCCACGGCGCGGCTGCTGCGCGAGGCCGGGTTCCGGCTGCCCTGAGTGCTGCCCGGGGCTCAGTGCGCCAGCCGCTCGGCCGGACACCACTGGTAGGGCAATGCCTCGGTGCCGATGGACGCGGCATGGACCCGGCAACCCTGTGGATCCATCCGCAGCCCATAGCGCGCCAGTGTCTGTGCGGCCGCCTCGGCCACGGCGCGGTTTTCCGCCGCCGTGTCGCGACCTGATTCGTCGGCCCGCGGCACCATCCGGCAGCGTCCGCCACTCACCTCAAGCTCGGCCCTGCGATTTCGCGCGACCTTGCGCAACAGGCGGCATTCGCCCTGGTCCAGGTGCAATGCGCTCGCCCAGGCATTGAGTTGCGCCAAGCGCGCCAGACGCTTGGGCATGCGCTCGTCGACCGCGGCAGGCAACATCGCATGGACCTCGCCGGAACGTGCGTCGATGCGCGCCTGGATCGTTTCCGCGTAATGCGCGGACTCGGGGAAATTGGACGCCACCGATGCATAGACCGCTTCGGCAGGCAGGAATGGGACGCGCCACGCCTGCGGCTCGCCACCGACCAGCAACACGGTGGCTCGCGCCGGCTGCGCCATCGCCGGCGCCTCGACCCGGAAGGGCGTCTCGGTCCAGCCTGCGTGCCCCCAGCCGCGCCAGCCGATCAGCCACATGCCGAACAGCGTTGCCGCGATGCTGGCAAGGACCGTCCATTTGGCGACGCGCGCGGCCACCGTCGGCGCGAATGTGCGCTCGGCCAGCATCCACAGCGCCAATGGCGCCAGCAGCTCCAGCACGGCCAGATAGCGGTGGATGCTGAACACCAGCAGCCAGACGACGAACGCAACCGCGAAAAACACCAGCAGCAGTCGCGCCGCCGGTCCAGTGACGACATGCTGGCGATCGCCGCGACCCGTCTGCCGACGCCAGACCCAGGCCACGCCCGCGGCAATCGCCAGCAGGTAAATCGCAGGCCAGACGAGCTGCAGCAACGGCACTTCGCTGATCAGGAACGGGTTTATCGTGAACGCCAGCGGGCGCAGCAACGCCTCCGTCACCCCGGACGGCAACCAGCGCTGGTCCACCACCGACACCGGCAGCGCCAACGGCGCCTGGAACCAGCGATTGAACTGCGGGAACAGCGGATTGCCGAAGTGCCGCCAGACACTCCACAACCAGGGCCCGGCGACCACGGCAAACGACACACTCGTGGCGAGGGTCAACGTCGCGGCGCGCTGGATCCGCCGCTGCCACGACCATGGACCGCACAGCGCGGCCACGCCCAGCGCCAACGCATAGATCGCATTGGTGAGCTTGAACGAGACCCCCAGCCCCAACGCAACGCCGGCCAGCCACCATCGCCACGACGCACCTTCGGACTGGGCCGCCTGCAGTACCAGCAACACGGCGGCAAGCACGAACACCGCACTGGTGTTGTCGCCCATCGTCGTGCCCAGTTCGGCAAGAAAGACCGCGCTGAAACAGCCTGCCAGGGACAGCAACGGAACCAGACGCGGTCGCTGTGGGCGCCCGGCCAGCGCCTGCCAGCCAATGCCGGCGACCAGGACGAAGGCGAGCCCGTGCAGTGAACCCAGGACCATCGCGGTCAGTTGTGGCCAGTGCTGGGCGGTGAGGAAGTACGGCACGTCGAGCCACGGCACGAAATAGCTCTGCAACTGCGCAGGCGCCAGGTCGGTGCCGAGCCGGCCGGTCAGCCACGCATGGGCGTTGTAGAGATGGTAGTTGCGCAGGTCCCAGTTGCTGTCCTGGCCCCGCCATACCGACACGAGCCCGGACAGCAGTGCGATGGCGACCGCAGCCCATGCCACGTTGGCGGCGCTGTGAAAACCAAAGCGCCGGTCAAGCAACGCAAGCGGCGACATCCTGTCCCGGCGCTGCGTGCTCAAGGATTCCCCGCTGCCTGGCCCGCAATTGGCTTCGCGTTCTCGAACGATCGCAGGTCGGCACTGGAACCACTGCCAGGTACCGAAAGGTACATCAGGTGCTTGAGTTCGATGCGTCCGCGCGTGACCGTATCGAGGATCAGGCCGCAGGCGAACAGGACCGCGCCCAGCAGCACCAGCGCCGAGCACAGGATCGCCGTCGGAAAGCGCGGCACCAGCCCCGTCTGCAGGTAGGTCAGCACCAGCGGCCACGCCAGCACGACGGCGGCCAGCACGCACAGTCCCATGCCAATGGAGAAGAATGCCAGCGGACGCTCGTTCTTGAAGAGCCGGGCAATGGTGAAGAGGATGCGCGTGCCGTCGCGCCAGGTGCGCAGCTTGCTGGCCGAACCTTCGGGCCTGACACCGTAGGCGGTGGCGACCTCGGCGACTGGCATGCGCAACTGCAGCGCATGCACCGCCAGTTCGGTCTCGATCTCGAAACCGCTGGAGTGGGCGGGAAACGACTTCACGTAGCGCCGCGAAAACACCCGGTAGCCCGACAGCATGTCGTCGAAACTGCGGCCGAACAGCAGTCCCACGCAACGCGTCAGCAGCACGTTGCCGGTCCGGTGGCCCGAACGGTACGCGGCACTGTCCTGATGGGTTCGCGAACCGACGACCATGTCGAGGCCGTCGCGGCGCAGCCGCTCGACCAGCATCGGCGCGGCCGCCGCGTCGTAGGTGTCGTCGCCATCGACCAGCACGTAGATGTCCGCGTCGATCTCGGCGAACATCCGGCGCACGACGTTGCCCTTGCCCTGCAGTTGCACATGCCGCACCTTCGCGCCGGCGCCAAGTGCGACCTGCGCGGTGCCATCGGAGGAATTGTTGTCAAACACGTGACACTCGGCACCGGGCAGGTTGACCCGGAAATCCGCGATCACCCTGGCGATCGCCGCCGATTCGTTGTGGCATGGCACGAGCACGGCAATCCGTGGCGCCCGTTGTGCTGCATCCATCATGTAGTCCCCGATTCAGGCGCACAGTCTAGCGGGGCGTGACAGGCAGGTGATGTGCCCCGCCCGGGGCCCGCTTGCCGGCACGGAGCGTTCACTCGGTCTGGTGCTCGATCTGGTGCTCGATCTGGATGGGTCGCTCGGCCCAGATCTCTTCGCTGCCATCACGCCCGCGCAGGCGCAAGCCGAGCCAATGCCGGCCTGGCCCGAACGTGCCCGGCGGCAGGGTCACCTCGGCCTGGAACCCCACGTTCGGATGCTGCGGATCGCTCGATTGCGGCCATACGTCCTTCAGTCCCTGGAACACGCGCCCGTACTGCGCCTGGGCGACGACCTGGCCGTCCAGGGTGATGTCGAGACCGGCCAGGCCGACGCCGTCCTTGAAAGCCCAGCCATCGACGTTGAAGCGCCCGCCGACCCGCGCGTCGGCCACCGGCGTATCGACCCAGGCCATTGCCGGCGTCGTGCAGTCACCGTGCACCGGACTGCCATCCAGCGCGAACAGGAGGAAGCGCTGGCGACCATGGTCGATGTTCAGCACCTCAGGTGGCGGCAAGGGTCCTGCCATCGTGCACAGGTCGTGGTAACGCTCGAGCAGGTCGCGGTACTTGACCTCGGTCGCGCCCACCACGAGCAGCACCGCCTGGTCACCCCAGTCGGCGCGGCCCCCGCTTTGCAGTCCCCACAGGCGCAACTGCGGCGCGCGGCCGTGCTTGTGGTTGATGGGGTGGTCGAGCACGGCGATACGCGCATCGCCCATGGCGAAGCCCAGTTCGGCGCCGATCTTGAAGTTGTCGGCCACCACACGCGTCCCGGGCGGCATTGTCGCCAGGCGGTCGTGCACGGCCTGGGCGAGCGGCTCCCAACCGGAGAAGTTGCTCGGATACCACTTCTGCGCCGCATTCTGCTCGCGCAGGCCTGGCTGCGATACGGCCAGGTAATAACCCAGGTTGGCCACCAGCCCCAGCCCGGCCAGCCACGCGGTAGCCACCTGCCAGCCACGCGGCCAGCGCCACAGCACCGCCGGCAACAGCGGCAGCAGGGCCAGGTAGCCGGGCAACGGCCAGTGGAAGCTGACCCGCTCGGTATCGGCGAAAAACCCGAGGGCGAAGAACCCCAGCACCACGCCTGAGCCCAGCAGTGCGAAATAACGCTCCGGCGCCGCCGCGCTCGCCAGCCCCCGGCGTGCACCGACGGCCAACGCGGCGAACAGCAACGGCGTCACCAGCAAGGCCTGGATCGCGATGAACCAGACCGCGTCGGCGTGGAAGGCCCACGGATGGCGATCGACCAGTTGGAAGCGCAATCCGGCATCGGCGTTGTCGAGGTTCCAGGCCACCAGTGGCGCCCAGGCCGATGCGCCGAATGCGATCGCCACCAGCACGCGCACGTCACGCAGCGCGCGGCGGCCTTCCTCGAGCATCGCCAGGGCGATGAATCCCACGCCGATGACGGCAATGAAGCGGTAATGGCACAACGCGCCCAGGGCCAGGCCGACGGCGAGTTCGAGCGCGACCTCGGGGCTGACCTGTCGCAGCAGGCGCGCGCCGGCATCGACGCACAACAGCGTCGCCAGTGCCATCGCCGCATCCGGCAGCGCCATCACGCCCAGGGTCCCGGCAAGTGGCAGCAGCAACGTGAAGCTACCGGCGAGCCAACCGGCACGCGCGCCGAACTCGCGTGCCGTTATCCGCACCATCAGGCACGGCACCAGCGCGGCGATCAACACGAATGGCAGGCGCACGGCGAAGGCATGATGTCCGCCGACGAGGGTGCCCAGGCGGGTCAACCACGCGGTCAGCCCGGGCAGGTCCGAATAGGCCGCGGCCAGGTGCTGGCCTTCCTGCCAGTAGAACGCCTCGTCGACGAACAGCGGCAGGCGCGCGGCCACGACCAGCTTGATCGCCAGAACCGCGACCCACAGCACCCAGAACGTGCGCAATGCCTGCCCTTCATCCCGCATCCGTTCGTGACCTCGCTACACTCTGGGAGAACATGTCGTTGTAGAGCATGTCTTTGTAGAACATGTCGCGGCCGACCTGACCAGGGCGGCCGGCGGGCGAAGCGCCGGCAGACGCCGCAAGCTGCAACATCCAACAGGAGCACACGCGCGATGGCGGTATCCCTTTCGACGGCGACCATGCTAACCGATGGCTTGCGAGGTTCCCTTGAACGCGCCCAGGCGCAGGTCAATTCGCTGGTATTGGGCAAGCCGCACGAAGTCCGCCTGGCGTTCGTGGCACTGCTGGCCGGTGGCCACCTGCTGATCGAGGATCTTCCCGGGCTGGGCAAGACCACGCTCGCTCATGCGCTGGCAGCGACGCTCGGCCTGGATTTCCAGCGCGTGCAGTTCACCTCCGACCTGTTGCCTGCCGACGTTGTCGGCGTGTCGGTGTTCGATCCGCAAGCGCGCCAGTTCCAGTTCCACCCCGGACCGGTGTTCGCGCAGGTGTTGCTGGCCGACGAGATCAATCGCGCACCGCCGCGCACGCAGAGTGCGCTGCTGGAAGCGATGGCCGAGTACCAGGTCACGGTCGATGGCACCACGCACGCGCTGCCGGAACCGTTCTTCGTCATCGCCACGCAGAATCCCGTCGATCTTTCCGGCACGTACCCATTGCCGGATTCGCAGCTGGACCGTTTTCTCCTGCGCCTGAGCCTGGGCTATCCGGATGCGGACGCCGAACGCCACCTGCTCGCCGGTGACGACCGCCGCGACCTGATCGCGCGGGTGTTGCCCCTGCTCGGCAGCGAGGATGTGCTCGCCGCCCGCCGCTCGGTGCAGCAGGTGCACGCCAGCGAGGCGCTGGTTGCCTATGTGCAGGCACTGATGGCGCGCAGCCGACGCCATCCGGGCGTGCGCGTGGGACTGTCGCCGCGGGCCGGGCTGGCCTTGCTGCGCGCTGCCCGCGCCTACGCATTGCTGCTGGGGCGCGCGCACGTGCTGCCCGAGGATGTGCAGGCGTTGTTTCCGGCCGTGGCCGCGCATCGCCTGGTCGCCGAGGTCGATGCCGGCAAGGACGCGGCATTGGCGAAGGCGATCCTGCACGCGGTGCCGGTGGACTGAGTGATGTCACGGGCGGACCGCCAGACGCCGGCGCGCCTGCGCTCGCGATTGCATGCCTGGGCCATGGTCTGGACGCGTCCACGCGATCCGGAAGCACTGCCCTGCGTGCTGCACCGCCGTCGCATCTATGTGTTGCCGACGCGTTTCGGGTTGTTCTACGCGATGTTGCTGTTCGTCATGTTGTTGGGCGCGCTCAACTACAACAACAACCCCGCGCTGCTGCTGGGGCTGATGCTGGGCGGAGCCGGCCTGGCCAGTCTGGTGGCGGCGCAGATGCAGTTGTCAGGACTGGAGCTGGTCGCGGCCGACGCCGAACCGGTAGCCGCAGGTGCGCCGCTGTGCGTCCGCCTGTACGCGCGCGCCGCGCCCGGTCGCGTGCGCCGCGGGCTGCGGCTGGACGATGATGGCTCGTTCGATGCCGCGCCGGGCATCCTCAATCTCGATCGCGGCAGCGGTGAGTCGCAACTGCTGCTGCCGACGCAACAGCGTGGATGGTTCGACCTGCCCAAGCTGCGCCTGTCGACGACGCGTCCGCTGGGACTGGCGCGGGCATGGGCCTATGTCTGGCCGGAATCGCCGCTGCTGGTCTACCCGGCACCCGAGGCGAACGGTCCGCCACTGCCGGCCGGCCACGGCGACCGTGTCCAGGCGCGTGTGCACCCGACCGGCGACGACGTCCATCACCTGCGCGGTTATCGCACCGGCGATGCACGCCGGGCCATCGCCTGGAAGCCCTCGGCTCGGCGTGACATGCTGCTGGTACGCGAGTTCGAGCAACCCATCGGCGCCGAAGTCGTGCTCGACTGGCGCGAGATCGCAGGCATCGGCTACGAGGCGCGGATCGCCCGGCTGGCGCGATGGATCGACGAAGCCGAGCGCGAAGGCAGGCGCTACCAGTTGCGCCTGCCCGGCCATGCCGCACTGGGGCCCGACCGCGGACCGCAACACCGGCATGCCTGCCTGCGCGCACTGGCGCTGATGCCCCATGGCTGATCAAGCAGCTCCAGGGCTCGCAGTGCCAGGGCTCGATCCGCGCAGCCGCCGCTGGGTGTTGCTCAGCGCCGGCGCCTGCCTGTTGCCGTTGCTGTTGCAATTGCCGCTGCTTATCGCCGTGACCATTGCAGTCAGCGCCGTGGCCGTGGTCGCCATGTCCTGGCGCCAACCCCTGCATGGACTGGTCCGCCTGTTCCTGTCAGTGGCACTGATCGCGACCGTGCTGGCGATGAGTGGATTCTCGATCGGTCGCGATACCGGCTGCGCACTGCTGGCGGCGATGCTGGCGATCAAACCTTCGGAGACGTTTGGCCTGCGCGACGCGCGCAGTCTGCTCGGCTTCGCGTTGTTCGCGCCGTTTGCGACGTTCCTGCTCGACCAGGGGCCGCTGTCGCTCGCACTGGGGCTGACCGCGACCCTGTTGACGCTGGCCGCGCTGCAGCTGCTGGCCGACGTCGAGTCGGGTGATGTCCGTCGCGATGCTTCACCTATGCAGCGCATGGCCGGCACCGCCCGCCTGCTCGCGCTCGGACTGCCACTCGCGCTGGCAGCGTTCTGGCTGTTCCCACGCCTGGGCTCGCCGCTGTGGGGCATCCCCGAGCGAGCCATGGCAAGCACCGGCCTGTCGGACCGGATGAGCCCGGGCGACTGGATCGACCTCATGGGCGACGACCGCCCCGCCCTGCGCGCACGCTTCTTCGGACAGGTGCCGTCGCCGTCGCAGATGTACTGGCGCGGGCCGGTGATGTGGGATTTCGACGGGCGGACCTGGAGACAGCCGCGATGGATGCCGGGCTGGACCGAAACCGCCGTCGAACCGGGCCCGCAGCGCTGGGATTACGAGATCGAGATGGAGCCGACCGATCGCCGCCAGCTCGTTGCCCTCGACCTGCTGATTTCCGCGCCGAGTGGTAGCGAACTGGACCCGGACCACAACCTGCAGTCGCTGGCCCAGCTGACTGGCGTGAGCCGCTGGCGCATGCAGTCGGCACCACCCCTGCGCTACGAGGCGAGTTTGTCGCCACAGACGCGCCAGTACGCGCTGCAACTGCCGCCGAATTTCAACCCGCGCACGCTCGCACTGGCCAGGCAATGGCGCTTGCAGGCCGGACGGTCTGTGGACAGTGCGTCAGCCGATACCGCGATCGTGACCCGCGCCCTCGACTGGATCCGGCGCGACTTCGCCTACACCCTGGAAACACCGCTGCCGGGGCGCAACAGCGTCGACGAATTCCTGTTCGACCAGCGCGCCGGTTTCTGCCAGCACTTCAGCTCATCGTTCGTCGTGCTGATGCGTGGCGCCGGCATCCCCGCGCGCGTGGTCACCGGCTACGCCGGCGGCTACCGCAATTCGGTCGGCGGTTACTGGCTGGTGCGCCGCTCCGATGCCCACGCCTGGGCCGAGGTCTGGTTGCGCGGGCGCGGCTGGGTGCGCGTGGATCCGACCGCCGCCGTCGCGCCCGAGCGCATCTACGACACGCTCGACGACCGCCGCTCCATTGCCGGTGGCCTGCTCGGCGCCTTCGGTGGTGGCCGCTCGCTGATCGATGTCGGCGACTGGTTGCGACGCGGCTGGAACGACTTCGTGCTCGGTTTCGACGCCAATCGCCAGCAACGCCTGCTGCGGCCCTTCGGCATCGATCGCATAGACGATCGCACCCTGGTGTTGCTGCTGATGCTGGCCGTCGCGCTGGGACTGCTGTGGATGGCGTGGTTCAGTCGCCGCAACGAGCGCGAGCCCGACCCGGTGCTTCGCGCCTGGCATGCGATGGCCCGTCGTTATCGCCATCTCGGCCTGGAACGGTTCCCGGACGAACCGGCCGGTCGCTGGGTCGAGCGCGTTGCCGCTGCCCATCCCGAGCTGGCCGGCGAACTGCGGATGCTCAGCGACCGTTTCAGCGATTGGCGGTACGCTGACGGCGGGCCAGGGGGGCGTTCGACCCGCGCCTTGACCCAGGCGCTGCGTGCGCATCGCCCGTCGCCCCGCAATGGCGGCAATGGCAACAATGGCTAATGTGAAGGACACCTGGAGAATGCCGATGAACCTTCGTCTCGCCTTACTAGCCCTCGGCACGATGATGCTGGCCGCCTGCGTCACCGCACCGCAGCCGCTGCAGGGCGAGTTCAATCCGATCACGCCGCGCGATGCGGCGGCGAGCGACATCACCGGCGCCGCGGTACGCTGGGGCGGCCGCATCGTCAGCGTCGAACCGCAGCCCAATCGCACCTGCTTCGAGATGGTCTCGACCTACCTGGGCGACAACGCCCGTCCGTACTGGGGCAGCGACGACACTGGCGGCCGTTTCATTGCCTGCCGTACCGGCTTCTACGACCCGGCGATATTCGAGAAGAATCGCGAAGTCACCTTCATCGGCCGCGTCAGCGGCTACCAGAACCGCCAGATCGGCGGATACGACTACCGCTTCCCGCAGGTCGAGGCCGACGTGGTCTACCTGTGGCCGGTGCGCGAGACGGTCGACGTCGTCGGCTATCCGGCGGCGCCGTGGCCGTGGTGGGGTTGGTGGTAAGGCAGGACCCCGCTCAGCGCGAGGTTCCGAACCGCCCCAGCGGCGCTCCGGCCAGCAGGTGCAGATGGATCTGGAACACCGTCTGCCCGCCATGGCCGTTGCAGTTCATCACGATCCGGTAGCCATCCTCGGCAAAGCCCTCGCGCTTGGCGTAGTCGGCCGCGGCCACGGCCAGTCGTCCAACGATGGCGGACTGGTCGGGCTGCAGGTCGTTGAGCGTGGCGACATCGGTCTTGGGCACGAACAGCACGTGTACCGGCGCCTGCGGCGCGATGTCGCGGAACGCGATCAGGTGCTCGTCCTCGAAGACGATGTCGGCCGGGATCTCGCGCTTGATGATCTTGTGGAAGATGGTGTCGGACATGGCGTTTGGTGGATTGATGTCGGCGGGTTGACCGCGACTTTACGCCCAGGCAGCGCCCCACGCAGGCCAGGGGCCCGGCATCAGTCCAGGTCCGTCATCTCGCTGCGGCTGCCGAAGGCATGCGACAGCGTGCCTCGATCGACGTACTCCAGTTCGCCGCCCAGCGGCACGCCATGGGCGAGTCGGCTCGGTCGAACCTTGTGCTGGCGCGCCAGCTGCGCGAGGTAATGCGCGGTCGCTTCGCCCTCGACCGTCGGATTGGTGGCGATGATCAGCTCCTGCACCTCGCCCTCGGCCAGGCGCGCGGCCAGCGAGTCCAGGCCCAGTTCGCGCGGGCCGATGCCATCGAGCGGCGACAAGCGGCCCTGCAGGACGAAATAGAGGCCGCGGTAGCCGGTGGCCTGCTCGATCGCGAGGCGATCGGCGGGCGACTCGACCGCGCACAGCTGATGCGCGTCGCGCGATGCACTGGCGCAGGTCGCGCAGACGTCGCCTTCGGTGAAGTCGCGGCAGCGCGCGCAGTGGCCGATATGCTCGACGGCGGCGGAAAGTGCATCGGCCAGGCGCTGGCCACCGGCGCGCTCGCGTTCGAGCACGTGGTAGGCCATGCGCTGCGCCGACTTCTGGCCAACGCCGGGCAGAACGCGGAACGCTTCGATGAGTTGTTCGAGAAGTGAGCTCATGCGCCAAGTCTTGGTTCTGTCATCCCGAGCGCAGCGAGGGATCTGTTTTGCGCGGTGGAACAGCAGGTCCTCGCTGCGCTCGGGACGACATTCGACTTGTTCGACCTTGGCCTTGGAGCGGCAAAATCAGAACGGCATCTTCATGCCCGGCGGGATCGGCATGCCGGCGGTCGCGGCGGACATCTTCGACTGCGATTCGGCATTGACCTTGTTCACTGCGTCGTTGAACGCGGCGGCGATCAGGTCCTCGACCATCTCCTGGTCGCCCAGCACGCTCGGATCGATGCGGACCTTGCGGCATTCCATGCGGCCGGTGATGGTGACGCTGACCATGCCGCCGCCGGCGTTGCCGGTGACTTCCAGCTTGGCCATTTCTTCCTGCGCTCGCTGCACGTTTTCCTGCATCTTCTGCGCCTGCTGCATCAGTTGGGCGATGTTTCCACGCATGTTTCGTTACTCGTCTATGGGCAATGGAACCCCTGCATCAGGGGCAACGGCCATGCGCACGGGGCGATGGCGGTAGGGGATCATTTTTCGTCGTAGGGCCGGATCGAATCCGGGACTACCTTGGCGCCGTGCTGGGAAATCAGCCGCTGCACGTCAGGATCGCTCATGAAGGTCGCTTCGGCGGCCGCCTGGCGTTCGTCGCGGCTGCGCTCGTTGCGCTGGTGCAGCGACTCGGCCGAACGGGCCTCGACGAAACGCACCTGCGGCGCGACGCCGAGCGCCGGTGCCAGTGCTTCGGCCATCAGGTCGACCAGCGCATTGCTGCGCAGATGATCGTCGACGGGCGCCAGCGACAGGCTCAACACGCCTTCGGAGTAGGAAACAAAACCGGCGTGCTCGGCAAGCATGCGGGCCGGCCCGCGCAGGCTGGTGGCGGCCACCATCGCGTGCCAGGCATCGGCGTCGGCGATGCCGGCGCCGTGGACGAAGGCGGTCTCGGCCGGCGGCGCAGCAACCGTCGGCGCAGTCGCGGCGACGGGTGCCGGGCGCGTAACGGCAATCGGGGGCGGCGCAGCGACTGCCTCGACGGGTGCAGGTGCAGGTGCAGGTGCGGGCGCCGGACGTGCCGGCGCGGCTGCGGCCGACGGCTGCGGTCGCTCCGCGGCAAACGGGTTCGGCGGTGGCGTCCGCTCACGCGGTGCCGCCTCGGCCGGAGCCGCGGTCGCGGCGCTGCGAGGGGCTGCGCCGCGACTGGCCTGGGCCGGTTCCGCCGACGGCGCGCGGGCGCTGTCGCCCCCATCCGGACGGAAGGCCAGCATGCGCAGCACGCTCATCTCGAAGCCGGCGCGCGGACTCGGTGCCAGGGCCAGGTCGCGGCGGCCGTTGAGCGCCATCTGGTACCACAGCTGCACCACTTCCGGACGCAACTGCGCGGCCAGCGTGTCGACATCGACGCCATCGGCCTCGACCTGCGCCTCGGGCACCAGTTGCCGCACCTGGATCCGGTGCAGGGCGTCGCTGAAGGCTTCCAGCACGCTGCCCCAGTCCGGCGAGAACTCGGCCAGTACCGCCACCTCGGCCAGCAGCCGCTCGCCATCGCCTTGCGCGAGGGACGACAGTAGCGCGCCCACACGGGTACGGTCGACGGTACCGAGCATGGTGGCCACGCCGGCATCGCCCAAGGCGCTGCCGCCGGCGCTGGCGCCGGTGTAGGCAATGGCCTGGTCGAGCAGGGACAGACCGTCGCGCAGGCTGCCATCGGCGGCCTTGGAGAGCTGGCGGATCGCGCCGGCTTCAGCGGCAATGCCCTCAGCCTCGAGGATCCGGGTCATCTGCCCGCTGATCTGCTGTTCGTCCAGGCGCTTGAGGTTGAACTGCAGGCAGCGCGACAGCACCGTCACCGGCAGCTTCTGCGGGTCGGTGGTGGCGAGCAGGAACTTCACGTGTCCCGGCGGCTCTTCCAGCGTCTTGAGCAGCGCGTTGAAGGCCGACTTGGACAGCATGTGCACTTCGTCGATCAGGTAGACCTTCACCCGACCGCGGCTGGGCATGTACTGGGCGTTGTCGATGACCTCGCGGACGTCATCGACACCGGTATTGCTGGCGGCGTCGATCTCGAGCAGGTCGATGAAGCGGCCCGAATCGATGTCGCGGCAGGAACCGCACTCGCCGCAGGGCTCGGCGGAGGTCCCGCGCTCGCAGTTCAGCGACTTGGCGAAGATTCGCGCGATCGTCGTCTTGCCGACACCGCGGGTGCCGGTGAACAGGAAGGCGTGGTGGACGCGGCCGGAATCGAGCGCATTGGTCAGCGCACGGACCACGTGCTCCTGTCCGACCAGTTCGGCGAAGCGCTTCGGACGCCACTTGCGGGCGAGGACGAGGTAGGACATGGCCACATTCTGCCATGCCCGGTCGCGCGCACCGCGACTGGCGCCGCGTCCGAGGGTCGCGCTTGTCCCGGGGACCGGCGACGGCTAGAATCTGCGACCCCTGCAAAACGACTGGATGCCGCGTTCAGGGGATGAAGCAGGTTCAGGTGCGGAGAGGTGTCCGAGTGGTTGAAGGAGCACGCCTGGAAAGTGTGTAAGCGTCTAAACCGCGCTTCGGGGGTTCGAATCCCCCTCTCTCCGCCAGCTTCGAAGTGTGGGAAAGAGCCCCGCCGCCAACGCGGGGCTTTTGATGAAAGTCTCTATGGTGGCCCCGTCGGCCCCTCGCGACGCTAGGTCGAAAACTCCGCCAGGGCCGGAAGGCAGCAACGGTATTGACTGATGCGGGTGCCGAGGTCAGCCGGCGGGGCCATCGCCTTTACGGGCGTTGACCGGCATCAGGAGTGGTGCTCCGTGTCGTCCTGCAGGACGGCTACGACTGCTGCGGGTGCAGCCAGCCGGCGTCGCCGTCGGCGTAACGCTCGTGCTTCCAGATCGGCACGCGCGCCTTGACCTCGTCGATCACGAACCGGCAGGCGGCGAAGGCCGCATCGCGATGGGCGGCGCTGACGCCGACCCATACCGCCAGCTCACCGATGGCCAGGTCGCCAACGCGGTGCACGCAGCGCGCATCGAGGATGTCGAACTTCGACAGGGCCTCGGTCAGGACGCGCTCGCCTTCGGCCTCGGCCAGTGCGGCGTAGGCCTCGTAACGCAGCCCGTGCACGGCCCGGCCGTCGTTGTGGTCGCGCACCCAGCCCTCGAAGCTGGCAAAACCGCCGACGCGGTCATCGAGTAGTTGTGCACGCTCGCTGGCGGTATCAAAGGGAGTATCGGAAAGGCTGAAGTGCTTCGTCATGTCGTTGCTGCTGTTCTGGCTCAGCCGCCGCTGACCGGCGGGATGAAGGCAATCTCGCTGCCGGCGCGGACCGGCTGGTCCCAGCGCGCGAACTCGCCATCGACGGCCACGCGCAGGCGCTCGCTCGGCAAGGCGAAGCCGTGGCGTGCGCGCAACAGGTCGTAGAGTCCGCGCAGGTCGCCGTCGGCGTCTACCGGTTCGCCGGCGACGCCGGCAGCGTCACGCAGGCTGGCGAAATACAGGACGGTGGCCAGGGCCATCAGGTCGCTCCGAAGTCGTGGCGGCCGCCGCGCTTGCCGAGCACCCGTGCCGGGCCCAGCACGATCGCATGCGACAACGCCTTGCACATGTCGTACACCGTCAGCGCCGCCACGGTCGCACCGGTCAGCGCTTCCATCTCCACGCCGGTGCGATGCGTCGTGCGCACGGCGCATTCGACGCGCAGCGTCGTCGCACCCTCCCAGTCGATAGCGATGCGACAGCCGTCGATCGGCAACGGGTGGCAGAACGGGATCAGCTCGTGCGTGCGCTTGACCGCCATCGTGCCGGCGATGATCGCCGTGTCGACGATGCCGCCCTTGGCGCTTTTCAGTCCCGAAGCGCGCAGTTGCGTCGCCACCGGCGCCGGAAAGCGCACCTTGCATTCGGCCCGCGCCTCGCGCGGGGTAACCGCCTTGGCGGAGACGTCGACCATGGCCGGGCGCCCGTCAGGGTCGATGTGGGTGAGCTGCTTTGGCGCTGCTTGCTTTGGCACGACTGTCCTGCTGGCTTTCATTCAACCGCCGATGAGATACATCTCGACATGCCGGCGCGATGCGCCGCGGGCGCCGCGCAGTTCGCTGTAACGGTCGCCGCGATTGGTCCACAACGCGGCCACGCGATCGCGCAACGCCGACTCGCCCTGCTTCAACGCCGGGCGCAGGTCGTGGCCGTCGCCGGCAAACAGGCAGGTGTAGAGCTTGCCGTCGGCCGACACACGGGCGCGATGGCAGTCGCCGCAGAACGGCTCACTGACCGAGCTGACGAATCCAACCTCGCCCTGGCCATCGGCGAACGCGTAACGCGAGGCCACCTCGCCTCGGTAGTTCGCCTCCAGCGCGCGCAATGGCCAGCGCTCCGCGATGCGATCGCGCAGTTCGGCCGACGGCACCACGCGATCGCGCACCCAGCCGTTGCAGGTACCCACGTCCATGTACTCGATGAAGCGCAACACATGGCCGCTGCCACGGAAGCGTTCGAGCAACGGCAGTACCTGGTCGTCGTTGATGCCGCGCTCGACTACGCAGTTGAGCTTGATCGAAGCAAATCCCGCCGCCTGCGCCGCTTCGATGCCGGCCAGCACGTCGGCAATGTCGCCGCGGCCACCGCTCATCTGGCTGAAACGCTCCGGGTCGAGCGCATCGAGGCTGACGGTGATCCGGCGCAGTCCGGCGTCGCGCAACGCCCGCGCCTGCGCGGCCAGCAGCGAACCGTTGGTGGTCAATGCGATGTCTTCAAGACCGTTGATGGCAGCAAGCCGCTCCACCAGCTGCGGCAAGCGCTTGCGCAGCAGCGGTTCGCCACCTGTCAGGCGCAGCTTGTTGACGCCCAGCGCGACGCATCCGCGCACCAGCGTCTCGATCTCGTCGAAGGACAGGCGCGACGCCGAGTCGAAGCCGTAATCGTCCGGCACGCGATCGGCCGGCATGCAGTACGGGCAACGGAAGTTGCAGGCCTCGATCACCGACAGGCGCAGGTCGTGCAGCGGCCGCCCGCGCAGGTCGAGCGGCAGCGGCGAGGTCGCCGGCACGGCGCTCATGACGGTTCCACCTGCATCGCCGTCGGCTCGGCCAGTGCCACGACCTGGCCGGGATGGGCGACGCGGTAACCGCGCGCGGCCAGGACCTCGCCTTCCTCACGGTTGCCGTAGTGGTACAGCAGGCAGCGATCGAGCAATGCCTGCGGGTACTCGCGCTCGAGATCCTCGATGCCGCTGTGCGAAGGATTGCCGTGCAGCGCGCAGTCGTGCGCGATCAGTTCGCCGGCGTCGGCGTAGCGCGCCAGCATCTCCGGGATCGGGCGGGTGTCGCCGGTCCACACCATGCTGCCGTGCAGGCGCAGGCCGTAGGCGGTGTCGGGCCAGTGATGGCGCGTGGGGAACACTTCCAGCCGTACGCCGTCGTGCCAGAACGAGCCACCCACGGGGATGACCTGGAAGGCATCCCAGAAATTCACCCCGCCCTCGGCCAGCGCATTGGGGTAGTCGCCGACGCGCTGGTGCAGCAGCGGCAGCACCGTTGCCGGCACATACAGGCGGACCCGGCCACGACGATCCGGGTCGAAGTAGCTGGACACGAACAGGCGCTCGAAACCGGCGACATGGTCGAGGTGGGTATGGGTGATGTACAGCGCCTGCGGCGCGTCGCCGTAGTAGGCCTGGTAGGCGGTGAGGCCTTCGCCGCCGCAGTCGATGGTCAGCCACGGCAGGCCGTTGCGCTCGATCGTCGCCATGGCCGAGCCGAGCTCGACCGCCGACGCATTGCCGACTCCGTGCAGGCGCAATTGCCAACTCATGCTCAGTAGCCTCGGTCCCAGGCGCGATCGTAGGCCTCGCGCAGGCGGCCGAAATCGCGTTCGACCTCCTCGGCGCTGCGGTTGCCGCGCAGCTTCAGCAGCGACCTCTTGAGGCGGGCGAGATTGCGTTCGCGCCAGCCGGTGGCGGGAATGCGCATGCGGCCGCGATCGAGGTCGATGATCCAGCCTCTACCGGTGGTGGTGAACAAAAGGTTGTGGGCGTTGAGGTCGGCATGGTCGAGACCGGCGCGGTGGGCGCGCGCGATCAGCCGGCCGGCTTCTTCCCAGGGAGCGCCGTCGCCGGCGACACCGGCCCGGTCGGCCAGGCTGCGCACGTCATCCAGGCGTTCGAGCAGGATCGCGGCGCGGTAGAACAGGCCGTCGCGGCGGTAGCAGGCGGCGATCGGACGCGGCACCGGCACGCCCTTCTCGGCCATCGTGCGGGTCAGGCGGAACTCGGCGAAGCTGCGCGTGCTGCCGGCACCCTGCCACCAGTAGCGGTCGCGGCTGACGCGCGCGGCCATGCCGCCGCGCAGGTAGCGCCGCAACAGCGCCGGACCGAATGGCGCGTCGACGAACCAGGCGCCACCGCGTCCACCGCTCTCGACCGGGCGCGCGCGCTGCTCCCAGAACGAAGGTACGAACCACTCCGGGCTCGCTTGCCGCACCCTGTTGCGGTCGAACAGAATGGCTCCGAATCCGCTGTCGTCGCGGAAGGGCGTCAACTCTTCGGTAGCATCGAACCCCGTCATTCCCCGGAGTCTAGCAATTCACGTGCCCCGCAATCTGCCTTCACGCACCGCATGCAGTTCGTCCCTGCCCTCTGTCCACGCGACAGTGAAGCACGAATCTGCCCGCGGCCAGGCCCGGCCCGGCCTGCGGTTTGCCGGTTCGGCTGGAACGTCCGGCGCATGAAGGTCACCGCCCCCGGATCGATCTGCCTGCTGCGCCTGTCGGCGTTGGGCGATGTCACCCATGTCGTGGCACTGGTGCGCACCTTGCAGGCGGCGTGGCCGCAGGTGCGGCTGACCTGGGTCATCGGCAAGGGCGAGCACCGCCTGCTGGCCGGCCTGCCCGGCGTCGACTTCGTCGAGTACGACAAGAACACCGGCCTGGCCGGCATGCGCGCCCTGCATCGAGAACTGCGCCAGCGCCTTGGCGCACAGCGCCGATTCGACGTATTGCTGCAGATGCAGGTCGCCGCACGCGCCAACCTGCTGTCGGCCTTCATCCCGGCGCGGCGCCGGATCGGCTACGACCGCTCGCGTTCGAAAGACCTGCACGGCTTGTTCGTCAACGAGCGCATCCCCGATCGTCCGGGCATCCATGTACTCGACGCGATCGGCAGTTTCTGCGAGCCGCTCGGCCTGCATCAGGACCGCGTGCGCTGGGACCTGCCAGTGCCCGACGAGGCGCGGCAATGGGCGCGCGAGCAATGGCCGCCCGATGGCGTGCTGACGATGCTGGTTTCGCCCTGCTCCAGCCATGCCCAACGCAACTGGCGCCCGGAGCGGCACGCCGCGCTGGCCGACCATGCCGTCGCGCGCGGCTGGCGGGTGGTGCTGTGCGGCGGTCGCAGCGAGCTGGAACGCCAGACCAGCGACGCGATCCTGGCCGCGATGCAACAGCCCGCGCTCGACCTCGTCGGCAAGGACACGCTCAAGCAACTGCCCGCACTGCTTGAACGCGGCCAGTTGCTGGTGACGCCGGACTCGGGCCCCATGCACATCGCCAACGCGATGGGCACCAGCGTGCTGGGCCTGCACGCGGCCAGCAACCCGGCGCGCAGCGGCCCTTACAGCGATCGCAGTTACTGCGCCGACCGCTACGACGATGCCGCGCGCAAGTACCTGGGCAAGCCGGCGGCGGAGTTGCGCTGGGGCACCAAGATCGAGCACGACGGCGTCATGGACCTGGTCACCGTCGACGATGCGATCGCCGCGTTCGAGCGCTACTGCGCCGACCACCTGCCGCCGCACGCGGCCAATGCAAGCATGGAGACGACGTGATGGCCGCCTGGTTCACCGTGGTCGCACCGCTGCTGCCGGAACTGATCCGCGCTGCCCGGCCGATGTTCACCCGCGGCAAGGAGCCGACCCAGATCCCGCAGCAGATCCGCGAACTGCAGGACGCGGTCGACCAGAACCACCAGGCGATCAAGACCCTTGCCGCCGAAATGGAAATGACCCTCACCGCGCTCAAGCAGGCGTCGCTGGAGCTGGAGCGCACCATCGTCGAACTTCGCCAGCGGCAGGCGCTGCAGGAGCAACGCCTGATGCGGGTACAGATCGCGGCGGCGGTGGCCGCAACGGTGGCGGCGCTGTCGTTCGCGGTGGCCGCCTACGCGCTGGCCACCTGATTTCGCGCTGGCCCCTAATTTCGCGTAGGAGCGAGCTTGCTCGCGATCCGCCCTTCCGCTGCGTCAAGGCAGGTCGCGAGCAAGCTCGCTCCTACAAACAACGGTTACGGCGCCGCGCCGGTCTTGTAGTCCTCGTACGACTTCTCTTCGACGTACGACGAGCCCAGGGCGAGGTTGATGTCCTTCTTGATGCGCGCGCGCTCGTCGTTCTCGAAGTAGACGCTGCGGGCCAGGCGCACGAACTCCTCGTCGAAGGCCTGCGCCTTCTCCTTGATGCGGATGTCGTCCTCGATCACCCACAGGCGCTCGTTGACCGCCTTCAGCGCGGCGCGCAGGCGGGCGATGTCCTTGCCGGCGGCCGGATGCGCCATCCAGGTCTTTTCCAGCGCGGACAGTTCATTGCGGACGTTGGCCAGCTTGGCGGGGTCGCTCATGCGCTCGGACTTGATCTGCAGGATCGCGATCTTGTCGAGCAGTTCGCCAAAGGACACCGGGACCAGGATTTCGGACATGACGCTGCCGTTCGTTCAGGGGAGCAATAGTGTAGCCGGCCGGTCGTGGCGCTCACTGGTGCTTGCCGCCGGCGCGCAAGCCCCGTAGAATTCCCGGCTCGCTGCACCACCCGGAGAGGTGGCAGAGTGGTTGAATGTACCTGACTCGAAATCAGGCGTACGTTTATAGCGTACCGGGGGTTCGAATCCCCCCCTCTCCGCCAGATTCACGCAAACGCCCCCTCGTGGGGCGTTTTGCGTTTCGGGGCCGTTGACGGCGAAAACCGGACCATCTCGTCGCCGTTGCGCCAGCCTGCCGGATTCCTCCTTGCCTCGCGGCCGCTCCGCCACGATCATTCCGTTATCCGCCATCAAGCACCAAGACAGCGACCGGCATGATCGACGCATGATCGAATTCGGACACCTCACCCACGTCGGCCTGCGCCGCGAGCTCAACGAAGACACCTACTACGGTGACGGCGAGCTGGGACTGTGGCTGGTCGCCGACGGAATGGGCGGGCACGAATACGGCGAGGTCGCCAGCGCACTGGCACGCGAGACCATCGTTCGCGAAATCCGCGACGGCACGCCGCTGGCGCAGGCGATCCGCATCGCCGACGAAGAGATCATCCGCACCTCCAAGCGCCGCAACGACGCGTTGCCGATGGGCACGACCGTGGTCGCCGCGCGCATTGCCGGCAATCGCTTCGAAGTGGCCTGGGTCGGCGACAGCCGCGTGTACCTGTGGCGCGAGGGTCACCTGGCGCAGCTGTCGCAGGATCACAGCTATGTGCAGGAGCTGATCGCCACCGGTGCGATCACCCATGAACAGGCGCGCAGCCATCCGCACCGCAATGTCGTGACGCAGGCGCTGGGCGTGACCGACCCGCGCAACCTGAACGTCGAGACCATGACCGGCGAACTCAAGCCCGGCATGCAGCTGCTGCTGTGCAGCGATGGCCTGACCGAGGAAGTCGACGACCGCGGCATCGCCCGCGTGCTGGCGCAGGACGACTGCAGTGCGCAGGAGTGCGTGGATTCCCTGGTGGCCGCCGCGCTCGATGGCGGCGGTTCCGACAACGTCACCGTGATCCTGGTCCGCCACCACTGACGTCGGCCGGTCAAGTCCTGTTCTGTCATCCCGAGCGCAGCGAGGGATCTGATTTCCGCGCCGGAACAGTAGGTCCCTCGCTACGCCCGGGACGACATCGGGCTTGTTCAGCGTTGCCTTAAGCCGGTTCGAGTTCCGCTTCAGCCCCGGCAACCACGGTGAACTGGTCCCAGACGCACTTGCCGGCCTTCTTGCGCAGTTTTTCCAGCCGCGCTTCGTGCGCGGCCAGTTCGTCCGCGGCCACCTGCACGCGCGGACGAGCCGCCGCCGGGTCGGTGCGGAAACTGACCACCTCGACCTGCGTGCCGGCGACATCGCTGGCGAAGCCGATCTCCTCCTGGCCGGAGGTCAGCGCGAGGTAGACCTCGGCGAGGATCTGCGCGTCGAGCAGCGCGCCGTGCAGCTGGCGATGCGAGTTGTCCACGCCCAGGCGCTTGCACAACGCATCGAGCGAGTTGCGCTGGCCGGGAAACCGCTGCCGCGCCATCAGCAGGGTGTCCTCGACGTTGCAGCGTTCGCGCAGGCCGCCGTACTGCGAGCCCACCAGGCGCAGCTCGTTGTCGAGGAAGCCGACGTCGAAGGCGGCGTTGTGGATGATCAGTTCGGCGCCGTCGATGAAGGCGATGAACTCTTCGACAACGTCGGCGAACACCGGCTTGTCGGCGAGGAAGTCCAGGGTCAGCCCGGTGACTTCCTGCGCGCCCTGCTCGAAATCGCAGTCCGGCTTCAGGTAGACATGAAAGGTGCGGCCACTGGGTCGGCGCTCGATGTATTCCACGCAGCCGATTTCGACCACGCGGTTGCCGCGCTCCCAGCTCAGGCCGGTGGTTTCGGTATCAAGGATGATCTGCCGCATCGGCGCCATTCTCACACGTTCGCCGCTCGCCCGGACAGGCGACGCGACGCGACCGGTGCAGCCACCGCCATCAGCGGGCCACCGCCGAACTGCCGCGCAGGCGCTGTGCCTGCAGGCGTGCGAGCACGTCCACGCGCTCGTTGTCAGGATCGCCGGAATGGCCCTTCACCCACTTCCACTGGATCGAGTGGCGCTGCGCCGCCGCGTGCAGGCGTTCCCACAGGTCGCGGTTCTTGACCGGGTCGCCGCCGGCGGTCTTCCAGCCGCGGCGGACCCAGTTGCCGATCCACTCGGTGATGCCCTGGCGAACGTATTGCGAGTCGGTGTGGAGGATTACGTCGCAGGGTTCGCTGAGCGTTTCCAGCGCCATGATCGCCGCCATCAGCTCCATGCGATTGTTGGTGGTGTCGGCCTCGCCGCCGGCGACCTCGCGCTCGCGCCCGCGAAAGCGCAGCAGCGCGGCCCAGCCGCCGGGGCCGGGATTGCCCAGGCAGGCACCGTCGGTGTGTATTTCGACCTGCTTGCGCTCGACCTGCTTGCGTGCGTCGGTAGTGCTTGCGTCTGAATTCATCGCGGCATTATCGCCGCATTGCACCGTCGCAGGGCACGGTTCGCCCGCGACTTGCCAACAACGTCGCCGCCTACACCTGGCTCCATCGCAGATTGCGCAGTGGCGTCGGCGGGATCAGCGCATGCACGCGCTTGTTGACGGTCAGCGCGATGCCCGCTCGCAGGCGATCGGACGCGCCGACGCCGACTTCGCCATGGGCAACGCGCCAGTGCGGCCCCAGCCATTGCAGGCTGACCGTGTCGACGGCAAACCCGGTCCGTCGCAACGCCGATTGCCAACCGCCTGGATCGCGCGCATGCAGGCCGGTGCGCGCCCAACGCGCGCGGTACGGACTCCACGGATTGAGCGCCGCCAGCCACAGCGTGCCGCCGGGCATCAGCATCCGTGCGCACTCGTCCAGGACCAGGTCGATCGCGAAGCCGTCATCGAGGGCGTGCTGGAGCAGGATCGCGCCGAAGGCCTCGCTGGCGAAGGGCAACGGCAGCCGGCAACGGACCCCGCCGTCGAAGCCGGCACCATTGCGACGCAGGGCCAGACCGCGGCCTTCGGCGATCTCGGGCGCGGTGGCCCCGCGGACCCCGAACCACGCCCAGGGGGTCGCCGGAGGCCGCGAGGCCAGCACCCGCGCCATCGCCGCTTCCTGCACCGCCAGCAGGCCCTGCCCGGCCTCGCTGCTGAACCAGGCCAGCGGCACATGGGCCGGGTCTGGTTGACGGGGATGGGAAGGCAGGGGCATGGTCTGGGCCGGATTTGGGTCGAGCGGGTCGTTGGGTCGGGGCGCGATTCGCGTCCGTCGATTGTGCGGCACGCCCGTGTCTACCAGGCAAGCCTCGAGGATCATTGCGCATGCGCCTGCAGGCCCTGCCCGCCCTGAGCGACAACTACATCTGGATCTGCGCGGCCGACGACGGCTCGCGCGCCCTGATCGTCGACCCCAGCGAAGCCGCGCCGGTCCTGGCCGCGGTCGACGCCGGGCTGCAGCCGGCCGGAATCCTGCTGACCCACCACCACCACGACCACATCGGCGGCGTCCCCGCCCTGCTGGAGCGCTGGCCGCAGCTGCCGGTGATTGCCCCGGTCGATGACCGCATCGCCACGGCGACCCGGCGCGTCGGCGACGGCGACCGCTTCGAACTGGCCGGCTGGCAATTCGAGGTCATCGCCCTGCCCGGCCATACCCTCAGCCATGTCGCCTACGTCGGCCACGACCTGCTGTTTTGCGGCGACACCCTGTTCAGCCTTGGCTGCGGGCGCCTGTTCGAGGGCACCCCGGCGCAGATGCACCATTCGCTTTCGCGCCTGACCGCCCTGCCCGGGCAGACCCGGCTGTGTTGCGGACATGAGTACACGCTCTCAAACGCCGCCTTTGCCCGCGTGGTAGAACCCGGAAACCCGGCGCTGACGCGTCGCACCGAGGATGCCCAGACGATGCGCCAGACCGGTCAACCGACCCTGCCCAGCACGATCGCCAGCGAACTGGCGGCAAACCCATTTCTTCGCGTCGACAGCGCCGAGGTTCGCGCCGCGTTGCAGCGGCAGTCCGGCCAGGCCCCGGCCGACAGCATCGAAGCATTCGCCGCATTGCGGCGCTGGAAGGACGGATTCGTCGCGTGACCTGCGCCCGCCCGTGGCGCCGGCTGGCGGCCGGTCTGTTCCTTGGTGGCGTTCTGGCGCTGCCGGCGCTGGCGCAGGACACCGCGAACCAGGCGCAGGACGCGGCCACGCCCGCCGAATCGACCACCCGCAACGGTCGCGAGATCTATGAAGCGTTCCGCAGTGGCCTGGCCGAGCCCGAGTGCGAGGCCGGCGGCGTCTCCCCACGCTGGCGCCAGCATTTCGCCACCGCTCCCAAGCGGCTGGCGGCCGACGACGACCTGTTGCCGCTGTTCGGCTACGTCGTCGACGCCCTGCGCCAGGCGCACCTGCCGACCGAGTTCGCGCTGATCCCATTCGTCGAGAGCGGCTATCGCCCCGGCGCGCGCAGCCCGGCCGGCCCGGCTGGCTTGTGGCAGATGATCGCCATCACCGCGCGCAACCATGAAGTGCCCATGCGCAGCGGTTACGACGGCCGCCTGTCGCCGGTCGATTCGACCACGGCCGCGGTGCGTTACCTCAAGACGCTGCATGGCATGTTCGCCGGCGACTGGCGGTTGGCGGTGATGGCCTACAACGCCGGCGAGTACCGCGTGATGGGCGCACTCAAGCGCAGCGGCCAGGTCGCGCGCGATGCCAATCCGGAACAACTGATCGGCCTGTCCGACATCACCCAGGCCTACGTGCGCAAGCTTCACGCCTTGTCCTGCCTGATGGAGCAGGCCGACGACCGCGAGGAATGGCTTCGCCAGCTCGACCGACCCGTGCCGCGGCTCCAGGCCGTGACGCTGCCGGCCGAGATCAAGCGGATCGACCAGTGGGCGGCCCGGACCGGCCAGGACAGCGATCAGCTCAAGCGCCTGAATCCGGTCTACGCCGACGGCATCGACACCCGCCCTGCCCGGCTTCTGGCGACAGCGATACCGGTGGCGCCGGTCGATGCGGTCGCCTCGGCAGTGCCGATTGATGCGGTCACAGCCCCTTCGTCCGGCGACCCGTCGGCGTCTGCCCAGCCTGCCGCGTCACGCAAACACACCGTCAAGCGTGGCGAGAACGCCTCGACCATTGCCCGACGCTACGACGTCCGTGTCGCCGACCTGATGCAGCGCAACGGCCTGGGTGCCGGTGCCGTGCTCAAGCCAGGCCAGTTGCTGGTCATCGACCCGCTCGGCGGCCAGGGCAACCGCGTCCCGAGCGAGGCCGGCTCGCCCTGACAGCAGCGCCGACCCTACGCCGCCGCATCGTCAAACCGCGCGCGGCGTGCTCGGCAAGCATCCCCCAGAGGCGGCTACACTAGAGTCTTTGCTCGACCGCGCTACGCTCACGCGCTGCGGTCATCATCATCAGAAAGGAACGGCTCATGGGTTTTCTGCAAGGCAAGCGTGCACTGATCACCGGCATCGCCAGCGAGCGCTCGATCGCAAGCGGCATCGCCGAGGCCATGCACCGCGAAGGCGCGCAGCTGGCGTTCACCTATCAGAACGAGAAGCTCAAGTCGCGCGTGGAGTCGGCCGCCGCCGAGTACGGCAGCAGCATCGTCCTGCCGCTCGACGTCAGCGATGACGCACAGATCGCCGCCTGCTTCGAGCAGCTCGGCCAGCAGTGGAGCGACGGCTTCGACATCCTCGTCCACGCCATCGCGTTCGCACCGCGCGAGGCCATTGCCGGCCAGTTCCTCGACGGTCTGACCCGCGAGAATTTCGCCATCGCCCACGACGTGTCGTCGTACTCGCTGTCGGCGCTGTCCAAGGCGGCGCGGCCGCTGATGAAGGGCCGCAACGGTTCGATCCTGACGCTGAGCTACCTCGGCGCCGAGCGCGCGCTGGTCGGCTACAACCTGATGGGCGTGGCCAAGGCCAGCCTGGAGGCTTCGGTCCGCTATCTCGCCTGCAACCTGGGTCCGGAAGGCACTCGCGTCAACGCGATCTCCGCCGGTCCGATCAAGACGCTCGCCGCCGCCGGCATCGCCGGTTTCCGCAAGATCCTCGGCCATGTCGAGGAGAACGCACCGCTGCGTCGCACCGTGACCATCGAGGACGTCGGCAATGTCGCCGCCTTCCTGTGCTCGGACCTCGCCAGCGGCGTCACCGGCGAAGTCACCTACGTCGATGCCGGCTACAACATCCTGGGCATGACGGGGATCGGCAACGACTGATCTGTCGCGGAAATACGCCAGAAAAAGCCCGGCAGTTGCCGGGCTTTTTTTGTGTGTTGAAGCAACGTCCATGGGTTCCCGCCTTCGCGGGAATGACGAGCATAAGAGCAACGTCGCTGGGTCCCCGCCTTCGCGGGGATGACGGTCTTCTTTAGCCCCTCTCCCGCTTGCGGGAGAGGGGTTGGGGT
>NZ_JBDGKY010000009.1:0-145043 GCF_057656135.1 Lysobacter sp. Soil_N_23 | reverse complement strand
TCCCGCGAAGGCGGGAACCCATGGACGTTGCTCTTGCCCGTCATTCCCGCGAAGGCGGGAACCCAGTGACTCTGCTCCGGTGGGTTTGAAACCACCTCCTCCCCCACCGAGCGCGCAAAAGAAAACGGACCGCCATGCGGTCCGTTTGCCCTCACCCCAACCCCGCTCCCGCACGCGGGAGAGGGGCTCAAGAGCGGATTACTTCTTCAGGCCCGAATCCTTGCGCAGGTCGTCGGCCTTGTCCGTCTTTTCCCACGAGAAGGCGGTGGCAGTGTGCTTCTTGCCGGCGCCGTCGACGTAGGTCACCTCGTGCGGCTTGCGGCCGAAGTGGCCGTAGGCAGCGGTTTCCTGGTAGACCGGGTGGATCAGGTCGAGCATCTTGACGATGCCGTACGGGCGCAGATCGAAGTGCTTGCGGATCAGCTTCTCGATCTTCTCGTCCGGAATCTTGCCGGTGCCGAAGGTGGTGACCGAGATCGACGTCGGCTCGGCCACGCCGATGGCGTAGGAGACCTGCACTTCGCACTTGTCGGCCAGACCGGCGGCGACGATGTTCTTGGCGACATAACGCGCAGCGTACGCAGCCGAACGATCGACCTTGGACGGATCCTTGCCCGAGAACGCACCACCACCGTGACGGGCCATGCCGCCGTAGCTGTCGACGATGATCTTGCGGCCGGTCAGGCCGCAGTCGCCGACCGGACCGCCGATCACGAAGATGCCGGTCGGATTGATGTGGATCTTGTTCTTGGGCAGCGACTCGAGCCACTTCTTCGGCAGCACCGGCTTGAGGACGTGCTCGTACACGCCTTCGACCAGGTCCTTCTGCTTGATGCCCGGATCGTGCTGGGTCGACAGGACCACCGCATCGAGGCCGGCCACGTTGTGGTTGGCGTCGTAGCGCAGGGTCACCTGCGACTTCGCGTCCGGACGCAGCCACGGCAGCGGCGAGTTCTTCTTCTTGCGGATCTTGGCCTGCTGCTCGACCAGGCGGTGCGAGTAGTAGATCGGCGCCGGCATGAACTCCGGCGCTTCATTGCAGGCGTAGCCGAACATCAGGCCCTGGTCGCCGGCACCCTGTTCTTCCGGCTTCTTGCGGTCGACGCCGGCGGCGATGTCCGGCGACTGCTTGCCGAGCATGTTGATGATCGCGCAGGTGTGGCCGTCGAAGCCGACACTGGAATTGTTGTAGCCAATGTCGTTGATGACCTTGCGCGCAAGCGCCTCGATGTCGACCCACGCATTGGTGGTGACCTCGCCGGCGACGATCGCCGCGCCGGTCTTCACCATCGTCTCGCACGCCACGCGCGCGCGCTTGTCCTGGGCCAGGATGGCATCGAGGACGGCATCGGAGATCTGGTCGGCAATCTTGTCCGGATGGCCTTCGGAGACCGACTCGGAGGTGAAGAGGTAGCTGGACATCGAGGCTTTATCCCCGTATTCGGATGAAAGGATGGCCGCGCATAATACAGCCTCGGCCGGGTCGGCGCATTGTGCGACATTCAGGTGTTGGCTGAGGGTTAATTTCGCCCTGCCGGGCGCGGGTCCCGGCGGTGTCATGGGATTGACCCGAAACCGCCACGTCGTTGTCGCCGCGTCGCAGCAGGCTGCGCGGCGAGACGCCCCGTCGGGGCGAGCCGTGACGCCCGAATGCCGCTTGAGCGCCGCCTGCAGGAACGCTACCCGCACTGGTTCAACGGGCGCCGGGCGTCCATCGCCCGTCCGTTGCTGCGCACACTGGGCCGTTGGTCGCGGTTCGACCAGATCGAGGCGTTCCTCCAGGCCAACGACCACCTGCGCGACTTCGCCTTCGTCGAGGCCGCGCTCGACCACCTGCAGGTGCGCTACCTGTCGGACCCGGCCGAGGTGGCCGGCATTCCCGCCAGCGGCCGCCTGCTGATCGTCGCCAACCATCCCTCCGGCGCGATCGACGCGTTGGCGCTGCTGGACGTCGTCGGCCGCGTGCGCCGCGACGTCAGGATCGTCGCCAACGATCTGCTGTCGGCCCTGGACCCGCTGTCGGGCCTGCTGCTGCCGGTGCGGATCCTCGGCGGCCGGCCGAGCGCGCAGAGCCTGCAGGCGATCGACGACGCGCTCCGGGCCGAACAGTGCGTGATCGTGTTTCCGGCCGGCGAAGTGGCGCGACTGGGCCTGCAGGGCGTCACCGACGGACGCTGGCGCCGCGGCTTCCTGCGCTTTGCCCGCGCCAGCGGCGCGCCGGTGCTGCCGGTGCGGATCGAGGCCCGCAACTCGGCCCTGTTCTACGGCGCGTCGGCCCTGTTCAAGCCGGTCGGCACGGCGCTTCTGGCGCGCGAGATGTTTGCCCGCCGCGCGCACCGCATCGCCATGCGCATCGGCACGCCGCTTTCGCTGCCGGCGGATGGCGACCCCGAACGATTGATGCGCCAGGTCCGGCGGGAACTTTTCTCGCTCGGCAACGGACGTCGTCGCAGCGGGACCGGGATGGCTGTCGAGTTGGCGACCAATATTGCGACTGACATCGCCGCGCCCGGCCGGCCTGCCCCGGTGATCGACGCGATCGAGCCGCAGCAGGTGCGCGCCGGCGTCGAGGCGCTCGCGCTGCTGGGCTGCACGCTCGATGGCAAGCAGATCCGGGCCGGACGCCTGGCGGCGGGTTCGGCGCTGTTGCAGGAGATCGGACGGCTGCGCGAGGTCACCTTCCGCGCAGTCGGGGAGGGCACCGGCCAGCGCCTGGACGTCGACCTCTACGACAGCTGGTACGAACACATCGTGCTGTGGGACGACGAGGCCTCGCGTATCGCCGGTGCCTACCGCGTCGCCCGCGGCGCCTGCGTGCTGGCCGAACGCGGCCTGTCGGGGCTCTATACCGCCTCGCTGTTCCGCTATGCCGACGATGCGATTCCACGCATCGCCCAGGGCATGGAGCTGGGACGCAGCTTCGTCACCCCGGACTACTGGGGCAGCCGCAGCATCGACTACCTGTGGCAGGGCATCGGCGCCTACCTGGCGCGACACCGCAACGTGCGCTACCTGTTCGGCCCGGTGTCGATCAGCGCAGCACTGCCTGAGCAGGCGCGCGAGCAGATCGTCGCCTACTACGCACGCTTCTACGGTTCCGGCCAGGCCGACGCCGTGTCGAAACAACCGTTTGTCTACCGCGTCGCGCCGCCGCAGTTCGATGCCGTCGATGCCGCCACCGCCTTCCGCGTGCTCAAGGCCAACCTCGACGCGCTCGGGGCGACGCTGCCGATGCTCTACAAGCAGTACACCGACCTGTGTGAACCGGGTGGAGCGCGTTTCCTGGCGTTCGGCGTCGATCCGGCCTTCAGCGATGCGGTCGACGGACTGATCGAGGTCGACCTGCAACTGCTGCGACCGAAGAAGCGCGAACGCTACCTCGAAGGACATTGCCGCCAAACCCCCGCCATCTCGGAGACCGGTGGATGACACAGCAGCCCACTGCGTTGCCTTTGCGCCGCCGCGCGGTTTTCGTGTCCGATGTCCATCTGGGTTCCAAACACTGCCATGCCGCCGAGTTCGCCGACTTCCTCGGCGGGCTTCGTTGCGACCGGCTGTACCTGGTCGGCGACATCGTCGACCTGTGGTGGATGGCGCAGCGCCGGCCGAGCTGGGGCAATGCCCACAACCGCGTCATCGAAGCGCTGCACGCGCTGCGTCGCGCCGGCACCGAGCTGGTGTACGTGCCGGGCAACCACGACCGGCCGATCCGCCGCTTCTGCGGCCTGACCCTGCCGCGCATGACCGTGCGCCGGCGCGCGATCCACGTCACCGCCGACGGTCGCCGCCTGCTGGTCACGCACGGCGACGACTACGACGGCGTGACCCATTTCGGCGGGTTGCAGGAACAGTTCGGCGACTGGCTCTACTACCGCATCCTCACCGGCAACCAGTGGCTCAATCGCGTGCGTCGCCACTTCGGCCGGCGCTACTGGTCGTTGTCGGAGTTCCTCAAGCGCCAGAGCGGCGCGGCCGAGCGCTACATCGAGCGCTTCGTGCAGGCGGGCATGGACGATGCCGCGCGACGGGGGCTCGACGGCGTGATCTGCGGCCATATCCATCGCGCCGCGCTGTTCGAACGCGATGGGCGCCTGTACGCCAACGATGGCGACTGGGTCGAAAGCCTGACCGCCTTGGCCGAAGATCCCGACGGCACCCTGCGCCTGCTGTCGCATACGGGGGAGACGCTCGCCGTCCATGCGCCGCCACAACGGCTGCTGGCGGTACCGGAGCAACCTCGCGCCGCGTAGCGGCCGCGACGGCAAGCCGGGCCGGCGATGGTTCAGAACGCCCTGGCGACCTGCAGGTCGCAGGCGTATTCCAGTTCATGGACGGTGCGACCCCAGACCATCGTCGCGGCGTTGAGCGTCACCGCCCAGGTATCGTTGAAGCGCCAGGTGGCGCCCAGTCCGGCGATGGCGTAGTCGTGCCGCGACAGCGGGTCGTGCCGGTACCAGGCTTCGCTGCGCCGGTCGACGAAGCCGCTGTAGCTGCTGTCCCTGCCCTGGCCGTGGCGCGACTGGGCGAAGGCACGCAACGAAAGCTGCGGACTGAAGTAGTAGCCGGCCGACAGGCGCAGGTGGTTCTTGTTGAGGCCGATACCCAGGACCTGTTCGACCAGTTCGTAGCTGTAGCCGGCTGAGAAATACAGGTTGCTGTGCTCCAGGCGATAGAACGCATCGGCGCCCAGGCGCAGCCTGCGCAGGCGCTGGCCGACGGCGGCATTGGCGAAGAATGTGTAGTCGTGGCTGGGCCAGACCAGTTCGACGTGCGGCTCGACATGGAAACTGCCGAGCTGCGTGTCGTACGACAGACCCAGCACCCAGTCCTGCCAGGCGCCGTGGTACTGGCCGTCATCGAGGAACTCCGACTCCGGGTGCGGCGAATCGAGCGCGGCTGGATTGTGGTTGCCCGGATCGCGCCGCGAGCGCTTGTTCACGAAGGGCAGGCTCACATGCGCCTGCCAGCGCTCCGATACGCGGTAATCCACCGTCAGTGTGATGCTGCGGGTATCGGTGATCGCGCCGTGGTTGTTCACGCCGCTGTCGAGGATCAGGCCTTCGGTGTGCAGTTGCTGGTAGATCACCGACATCTGCCCGTGCACGCCCGGTTCGTCGCCCCAGATGGTGAACAGATCGTCGGCGGTGGAACTGCGCGGGATGGCCTGGGCGTGGGCGCTGCCGGCGAGCGCGATGCTCGCAACGGCGATCAGGCAGTTGCAGCGGACAGCGAAACGGGGACGTCGCTCCCGGCCTTTCAAGTCCGGGCGTCCTTCACCATCCCGGCGTTCTTCACCAGTTGGTCGATTCCCTTGAGGTACTGCCCGAGGCTGGCGCCGTCGAGCAGGAACACGGCGAACCGGCTGCGCACTTCCGGGGCATTGCGCTGTTGCCGCTGCACCACCGGCAACAGGCTCGGCGCCGCTTGCGCAGCGGTGCGCGTCACCGCATCGACCTGTTCCAGTGACGAGATCACGACGTCGAAGCGCGAGTGCTGCAGCGCCTGCGCGAGGTCCTGCGGATTGCGCGCCAGGGTCAGGCGGTGGCCGGCGCGATAGAGCCCGATGTAAACGCTGCGGCGCTCGATGGGGTTGTCGTCGTAGATCAGCACGGCGGCCGGGCGCGGCGCCAGGTAGCCCTGGTAACGCAGGCCCTGGCCCATGTTGAAGATGCCTTCGCCGCAGGCGAGCGCGGCCGGAGCGGCAAGACCGAAAGAGCAGGCGGCGACAAGGATCGACAGGGACAGTCGACGGTGTTTCATGGCGTCCTCCTGGTGGACGCAGGACGGGGCTGCGGCTACCTGTCAGTACGGGAAACCCCGGCGGAAATTACCGCCGTCGCCGGTTCGACGGTCACGGCGTACAGCAGCACCGGCTCACGTCCACTCAACGTCAGGACTTCGAGGCAGCGGACAAGGCGCGCCGGCTCGGGATTGGCCAGGCGGGGCGCCACCAGTGTCTCGCTCTGGAGCCCCAATGCCGTGGTCGCCAGGAACGGGCCGAATACATAGGGCACCGCATCGTCATGGCCATCGTAGCCGGGCACTTCGCGCTGGGTGCGAAGGGGCAGGACCGCCTGTCCGCCGTCGCGGTAGCGCAGGCGGATCGCGATGATGGTGTGCTCGCCAGCGACCGGGACCAGCAGCACCGGCGTAAGCAGCGCGTGGACCGCGGCCACGGGCACGGCGGGAACCGGCACGCATGGCATGGGTTTTGCGTTGGCCTGGTTGAAGTCGACGACCCCGACCTCCGACATGCCCCGCAGGTCATAGTCGACGCCGGCAATTCGCTGGACGCCCGCCGGGTACGGGCGCATCTGCGAGCGGATGCTGAAGAAGGTGTTGCGTATGCCGTCGGGGGTACGGTTGTAGGCCTGGGTCAGGTCCAGTTGCAGCGGCACGGTCGCGCTGCCTCGCCGGGGAATGGGAAATCCGTCGCGGGTCAGCCGGGCCGGCGGCGGCGCCGGGCGGGTATCGGGCACTGGCCAGCGGCCGGGGTCGCGTGCACGTTGCATCGCGCGGACCGGGGCGGTGGAAGCGGGCGCGCGTTGCGCACTCTCGTTGTCGATGCCAAGGCGCGCGACCTCCCGCGACAACTCCTTCACCGATTGCCGTTCCGGCGCGATCGACCACACCATCCAGCGTCCCTGCAGCGTGCGCGCCAGCAGGCGCTTGCCGTCGGCCGCGAATGCCAACCCCGTGATCACGTCCATGGCGTTGCTCTCGCCGCGCAACGGCGGCCCGACGGCGTTGCCGCTGGCGCTGTCGAACAACACGACGTGGTGCAGGTGGGCATGGGCCACCAGCCGCTGGTCCGGGCTCAGTGCGAGGACGGCGGTGGCGGTGTTGTTGGCGGTGCGGGCCAGGTTGCGCATGCCACCGGACGCATGCAGCTGGTCCAGTGCCATGCCGGCCACGAACGCGCCCTGCGGCGTGCCGAGCACACCAATCGGCCGCGCCTGCCCGGTGGGCGTCTTGCGGTGCACGGTATCGGTGCGAGGATCCCAGGACACGAGCAGGTCGTTGCCCAGCCGTGGATCGTCGGCGTGCGTCACCAGCCAGATGTCGTCGCGGCCGGGTTGGAAGTCCGCCCACAGCACCGGCTGGAACGGGTCGTGCGGGAACTCTCCGATCGTGCCCAGGCCGTTGCTGGCCAGTACGGTGGTGACGCCTTCGACCGGGCCGACCGCCAGGATGCGCTGGTCGTCAGGGGAGAATGCAATCGTGCGCAGTGGCGCCAACAACCGTGCTTCGCCCGGCAGGCGGCGGCCAGTCCGCAGGTCGTATAGCCAGAGTCTGTTGTGGAAGCCCGCGGTACTCCGGCTCGAATAGCCGACCAGCAATCGTCGCGCGTCGTTGCTCGGCAACAGGCGCTGCGGGCTCTCCGGCAGCGCGACGGGCGGAAAACGCAGGCGCATGGTTGCGCTGTCGTAGACGCGCAGCTCGGGACCGACGGTCACTACCAGGCTGCGACCATCGTCGACCAGCTCGGCGAATCCGGGCGGTTGCGCCAGTTCGATCCACGGCGTCAGTGCCCTGCCGTCGATGGCGGCGATCCGCAGCCGGTTCCACTCCACGTCCACCAGGCGCTTGCCATCGAACCAGGTCTTCTCCGGCAGTTGCCGCGCCGCGACCGCCATCG
Organism: Lysobacter sp. Soil_N_23; assembly: GCF_057656135.1. Lineage (NCBI taxonomy): Bacteria > Pseudomonadati > Pseudomonadota > Gammaproteobacteria > Lysobacterales > Lysobacteraceae > Lysobacter > Lysobacter sp. Soil_N_23. Next base: position 137,404 of record NZ_JBDGKY010000009.1, on the reverse strand, counting down.
GCATGCGCGGCGCTGGTAGCCGCCACAACCGCACCTGGCCGTCGATACCGGCGCTGGCGAGCAGACCGGTGTCGAGCGACCACGCCAGCGGATAGCGGCCGGCGCTGCCGTGCGGTGATGGCGAGACGGCGATGCGCTGCGCGGGCAGGGCGCGCGGACCGGCGCTGTCGGGCAGTCGCCACAACGCCGACATGCCCTCTCCGGAGGCGATCACCAGGCGTTGGCTGCGGCTGATGGCGACCCGCTGCACGACAAAATCGTGCTGCATCAGCCCGGCGGTGAGCGAATCGCCGGTTTGCGCGTCGAACACATAGGCGGTGCCGTCGTGGCGCCCGGCGGCAAGCCAGCGGTCGTCCTCGCTGAAGGCGATCCAGGTTACTTCGCGGCCACGCGTGGTCGGCAGGGTCCTGATCGCCAGGGTGTCCGGGTCGAACAGGAAGACGCGGCCTTCGAAGTCGCCCAGCGCCATCACGCGCCCGTCGTGGCTGTGTGCCCACGCCGAGATCCCGGCATTGCCGGGAAAGGTCACGGTGCGGACGCTCAGCTGTGGCGGACGCAGCACTTCCATCTCGCGCATGGCGATGTGCAGCACGGCCGCGTAGCGGCCACCCGGACCGACCAGCACGGGCAGGTATTCGCGTCGATGATCCTTGCGCGGATCGCGCAGGACCGAGACGGCCTTCCACGGATCAACCTGCCACAGCTGCATCTGCAGCCGGTGATCGCGCAGCATCGCCAAGCGCCCGTCCTGGCTGAAGCTGGCGTCGGCGAAGTCGCTGAAGGCCGGGGGAGGTTCGACCACCGCCGCCTTGTGCAGATCGATCAGCCAGCTGTCGATGTTGGCCGGGCTGACCAGGTTGGCATACCACTCCAGGGTTGCGATCAGGCGCTGGTTGCCGGCGAAGCGCAGCAGCAGGATCGAGCGTGGATGGCCGTCGGAAGCGATCCGGTCGGTCAGGCTGACGCGCCCGCGCTCGCCGAGGGTGGCGGTGTCGTACCAGCGCACGCTGCGGTCATTGAAGGCGATGGCGAGCCGGCTGCCGTCGTCGCTGAGCGCTACCGCCAGGGGGTTGGCATCGGCGATGGCGATGCTGTCGATCAGCACCGCGCCCTGGCCGAGCAGCATGCCCAGATGGCGCCGGTCCCGTTCGCCGAGGTTGTCGCGACCGCCGGATTCTTCCTCCTGGATGTTCTGCAGAAGCTGGTTGACCGCATCCAGGCCGTGGCCGTCGGCGGCGGCGCGCAGTGCGCCTTCGCGCCGGCCTTCCCACAGGCGGGCACTGGCGGCAGCGGCGTTGGATTCTGCGCGTTGCCATTGCAATGTGGTGGCGGCGACCCCGACGATCAGTGCCGTCGCCGCGGCGCCGGCCATGGCGGCGAGCCGTGGTTCCCGTCGAATCCAGCGTCCGGTTCGCTGGGCGATGTTCAATCCGCGCACGCTGACCTGGCGGCCTTCGAGGAAGTGGCCGAGGTCATCGGCGAGCGCTCGCGCATTGCCATAGCGATCGAGCGGATCCTTGCGCAGGCACTTGTCGCAGATCGCGTCGAGGTCGGCCGGCACAACGGCAAGCAGCGACGGTCGCGGGACGTCATCGTGCAGCAGGCGGCGCAGGCTCTCTCCGGGGTCGTCGCCTTCGAACGGCGGGCGCCCGGTGAGGACCTCGTACAGCACCGCGCCAAGCGCCCAGACGTCGGTCGCCGGCGACAACGCATCGCCTGCGCGTGCCTGCTCAGGCGCCATGTACTGCGGTGTACCGGCAATGTGGTCGAGTTCGAGCGCCTGTTCCAGGCGCCGGGCAAGGCCGAAGTCTGCGATAAGCGGCGCGCCGCGTTCGTCGATCAGGATGTTGCCGGGCTTGAGGTCGAGGTGGAGCACGCCGAGGCGATGGGCGTAATCGACGGTCTCGGCGACGGTACGCAACAGTCGCGCGGCCGCATGCGGCGCCATTGTTCCATCCGCGTCGAGCTGCTCGGACAGGCTGCGACCACGCACCAGCTGCATCGCGTAGTACAGCTGGCCTTCGTGCTCGCCCATCTCGTACACCGTCACGATGTTCGGATGCTGCAGAAGCGCGGCATGGCGGGCCTCGCGGCGGAGGCTGTCGACCAGCGCCTCCGGTGCCATGACGCCAGCCGGAAGCAACTTGATCGCCACCTCGCGCCCGAGGCTGTGCTGGTGTGCGCGATAGACGATGCCCATGCCGCCACGGCCGATCACCTGCAGCAGTTCGTAGTCGCCGAACGCGCGCTGTGCCGGGTCGTCGAGGTCGGGTCCGCACGCATCCCCCAGCGTCTGCTTCATCGCCGTGGTGATCGACATCGAAGGCGTGACCGGGCGGTCCCGGGTGCTCGCGCCGAACGCCACACGTGCCAATGCCGGGTTCAGCCACCAGCGAGTGCCTGGCGCGTCGCGCTGGCCGTCGTCGTTCACGCCATTTCGTCCAGCGCGCGACGAAGTTCGGCCAGTTCGCGCTCCAGGGCCTCCGGGCTGCCGACGGTCTGCAGCAGCTCGAGCCGCACCAGCTGGCGCAGGCGCTGGCGCATCCGGTGCGTCTGCACGGCCAAGGTGTTCGTGCGCAATCCATTGGCGCTGGCAATCGCCCTGAGCTCGTCGCCTTCGGCGCGTTCGAGCAGCAGCGGTGCCAGCTGCCGGAACTGGTCGAGCTTGCCGGCGCGCGTCCATTCCTCTTCGAGGCGCTGCATCGCATGTGCCAGCACCGTGCCCAGCCACGCTCGCATGAACGCATCCTCGGGCGATTCGCCATCGTCGGCGATCGTCTCCAGCGAAGCCTCGGACTCGACCGGCCTGCCACCGCGCTTGAGCGCCCCGGCGCGTTCGTACTGGTCGGACAGGAAATGGCGCAGCGCGGTCAGCATCAACGAGCGGAAGCTGCCGCGCTGAGGGTCGGCCTCGGCATACCAGCCGCGTTCGATGAAGCGCAGGAAGAAGGCCTGGGTCAGGTCTTCGGCATCGTTGCCGTAGCCGCTGTGGCGAATGAACGCCAACACCGGAGGGCGATAGGCCTGGCACAACTGGTCCAGCGCGGCCCGGGCCCGCGACGGCGTGTCACGGGCGGCCGCGATCAGGCTCCAGCGGGTGGTCCGGAACAGACTCATCAGGACAGACTCATCAGGACAGACTCATCAGAGCAGGCTCATCAGCGTGGGTCCATCGACGATCCTTGCAGGTGGCAACAGCCAGAACGCGACCGGGCCCCATGCAGGGCCATCCGTCCAGTCGGGCAGGACGGCCCCGGCGCGGAACCGCCTGCATGCGCCCCTGCAAGGCCCAGCCGATATGCCCTAGCCGATATGCCCTAGCCGATATGAAACAGGCTCACACGCGGGTCGGGGACATAGCGCTGCGGGGGCGCGAGCCGATCACCTCCGCGGTGGGCCTGCAGCATGGCCTCCAGCCATTGCGCACGGGTCAATCCGGTCTCGATCTCGGACACGCCGGAAAAGTCGGCGGCGACCTTGCGGAAGCGACAGAAGTCCTCGTAGTCGCCCACCTCGTGGTGCAGCAGCTGCAATGCGACGTCGACCAGCACGGCATCGTCGAGCAGCCCCACCACAGCCAGGGTGTCGGGGATCAGGTCGCCTGCTTCGTAGCGATAGGCCTGCAGCGTCTGCACGAGGTGTCGTGCCGCGATGTCTGCCGACCATCCCGGGTCCTGCAGCATCGATTGCAGTCGAGCCAGCGCAAGCATCCGCGACGCCACGAACGGCGGGGTGCTTCCGTCGGCGTGGCGCAGCAATGCGCGCTCGGCCGCGCCGGCAACCTGGTCCATGGTCAGTTGCGGCGCTTGCGGGCTCAGTTCGCGCAGGGCCAGGTTGAACCGGGCCAGTCCCGACGGCTGCAGTTCGTAGTCGCCGACAAAATGGCGGCGCTCCTGGCTGATCTTCAGGAAATCGAGGAACCCATGCGGGAACGTCGTGCTGCGTGCGGTCCGGTCGTTCATCGCCATTCCATCCGCGCGTCCAGCCTGGTGATCGTCTTCATTTCTTCTGCCTCCTGTGCGTGGCCGCCCCGGCATCGCGACCCTCGCAGCGCCGGACTGGCACACTGGTATGCCGGAAACGTGACGGTCGATTACGAAGTCGTGCGACGAACCGCCGTCGGCGCATCTGTCGCGCCGGCCGGTCTGCTAACTTCGTTGGATGGACTCCCTGACCCAGATCTTGCTCGGCGCCGCCGTCGCCGCCGCCATCGCCCCGCCGGGGCATCGACGTGCGGCGCTGTTGGCTGGCGCTGCCCTGGGCACGTTGCCCGACCTCGACGTACTGCCAGTCAACCTGGTGACCGGCGATCCGGTCGAACGGATGACCTGGCACCGCAGCCTGAGCCACTCGCTGCTGGTGCTGCCGTTCGTCGCCTGGGCGATCTGGGCGTGGTTCCGCGGTCGTGGCGGACGCGTGGCGGCGTCGCCGCGACGCTGGTTCTGGGCGATCTCGCTGGCGCTGGTTACCCATCCGCTGCTGGATGCATTCACCGTCTACGGCACGCAGTTGCTCTGGCCGCTGCCGTTGCGGCCGGTGATGTGGTCGAGCGTGTTCATCATCGATCCGCTGTACACGATCTGGTTGCTGCTCGCGTGCGTGATCGCCTGGTTCTGGCGCGAAAGGCGCCTGGTGCAGCCGGCGCTGCTGGCCGGACTGGCCCTGAGCACGTTCTACCTGGGCGCCTCCCTGTGGGCCAAGCAGCAGGTCGAACGTGAGGCCGAGCGCGCGCTGGCCGCCCACAACCTCGAGGATGCGCCACGCTTCTCGGTGCCGATGCCGTTCAACATCCTGCTATGGCGTGTGGTGGCGATGACGCCGGAGGGATTCGTCGAAGGTGAGCGTTCGCTGGTGGCCGATCGTGGGCCGATGCGGCTGCGCGAGTACCCGTCCGATGTGCAGGCACTGGCCGAGGTCTTCGACTATCCCAGCGTGCAGCGACTGAACTGGTTCAATCGCGGATTCATGAAGGCACAGGAGCGCGATGGCGTGCTGGTGCTGTCGGACCTGCGCATGGGCGCCGAACCCGACTACAGCTTCCGCTTCGCCGTGGCCCGCCGTGAAGGCGAGGCCTGGCAGGAGATGCCGCCCGAGCAGCTGAGTTGGCCCTGGCAGGCCAGCCGCAGGCTCAGTGCAATGTGGCAGCGGATCTGGAGTGCGCCGGCGAACGAATCCGATGTCAGCGGCGCGGCAATGGAACGGCCGTCGGTGAGGGCGGCAGTGGGCACCACGGTCAAACGCTGAACCAACCACCCGGGCCGCGTGTTACGCACACGGCCCTTGAGTGGAAAGTGACGTCATGGTTGTCCGCCTCGGGACGTGCCAGCCTCGGTTCCCGCAAGCAATCGCGGGATGCGTTGAGCGGGATTACAGGGCGCCCTTGAACTCGCGCTTGATCTGGACGATGTACTCGCGACCGTCCTTGCCGGTGATCGCCACGGGTTCGCCCTTCATCAGCAGCTCGTACCTGACTTCGCCAATGGCGCCCACGAACTTTTCGAGTGCGCGATCGTAGGTGTAGTGATACTCGGGGAATGCGGTGCGGTTGCCGACGATCATCTTGACCTTGCGCTCGCTCAGCCCGGTGGCTTGCGACAGGTCGCCGATGGGGTCCTTGCTCTGCTCCGCCCACGCCGGCATCGATGCCGCAAGCGCCAGCGCGATGAACGCAATCTTCGCTTTCATGAGTTGCCTCCTGATCGGATCGATCCACCGGGGCGTTGCGGCGGGGTCCGCAGTGGGGACGCCCCGGCATGGACTAGATTCGGATAAAGGCAACCAATATTGCATCGGCCATAGGGGCCTGTGACTTTCGACCTGCACCACTCATCGCAATCACAACTGCAGCACAATCGTCACGCAATGCGCGTATGGGTTCTGCGCATTGGTTTCATCGGAAATCGATGAAAACCACGTCAATACACGGTCGCGCGCGCCTGTACGAACGCATAGAAGAACACCGCATTCGGATCGTTCTGCACCTGGTTCATCTCGCGACGCATGCCGTCGACAACGTCTGGCGTGACGCGCCCTGCCGCGAGCAGCTGGTCGGCTGCCGACAACAGCAGCTCTTCCCAGAATGCGATCATGGTCTTGCGTCGCGCCGGTTCGCGGTTGTCGAAGTAGAAGGTCTTGACCACGGTGGAGACGTCGCGGAATCCGCCGGCGAGCAGCAGGTTGCCAAGCTTGGCGCCGACGAACGGATCGCCGCCGCTCTCGTACTGGAAATCGTTGAACGCCATCCAGTAGCGCCAGACGTTCGGCGAGTACGGGTCGAGCAGGAACGAGGAGTTCATCACCTCGGTGATGTAGACCGGTGCACAGGGCGCGAGCACGCGCCGCACTTCGTTGAGCACGCGCGCGGGCGAGGGCACGTGTTCGAGCACCCAGCACAGGAAGGCGGCATCGAAGCTGCGTGGCTCGAACGGCAGGTTGGTGGCATCGGCCAGGTGCAGGTCGTAGCGACCTTCGAGCCACGACATCGAACCGAGGTTGGCGCGGGCGGCGCCGAGCTGGGCTTCGTTGAGGTCGACGCAGGTCGCGTGCAGGTCCGGAAACCGCCGCAGCAGGATCTCGGTCTGAGCGCCGACGCCACTGCCGACCTCGAGCAGGCGACGGGCGCCGCTGTAGTCGATGTCGTGGAAGATCGTCGATTCGGCCAGCCGCGCCTGCTTCATCAGGCGTGCCTGCTCGGTCTGCGAGAACCCGTGCAGGTACGGAAACTCGGTGGCGCTGGATGATTCGCTCATGTGACCTCCAATGCGGAGCTATTGCCGCTATGTGCATGCCGCTATGTGCATGCCCTCAGGCGGCGGCCGGGAGCTCCGGGGTGACGCCCGCGATCAGGGCATCGAAGTACTCGCCGGTCAGGTGCAGTTGCGCCTGGGCGGTTTCAGCGCGATTGACCACGGCGCGGAACGCCTGGTTCTCCGGGCGATCCTTGGCGTACCAGCCCAGGTGCTTGCGGGCGATGCGCACGCCCGACACCTCGCCATAGAACTCGTGCAGGTGGTGCAGGTGGCCGATGAGTACATCGCGCACCTCCTGCACGGTCGGCTCGGGCAGCAGTTCGCCGCTGGCGAGGTAATGCGCGATTTCGCGGAAGATCCATGGCCGGCCCTGCGCGGCACGACCGATCAGCACCGCGTCGCAACCGGTGCGCGCGAGTACCTCGGCGGCCTTGTGCGGCGAGTCGATGTCGCCGTTGGCGAACACCGGGATCGAAAGCGCCGCCTTCACTTCGGCGATCGTGTCGTACTCGGCGGTGCCGGTGTACTGCTGGTCGCGCGTGCGGCCGTGCACGGCGAGTGCGGCGATGCCGGCGCTCTGCGCGACCTTCGCGATCGCCAGCGCATTGCGCTGGTCGGCGGCCCAGCCGGTGCGGATCTTCAGCGTCACCGGCACGTCGACGGCCCCGACCACCGCATCGAGGATGCGCGCGACCAGCGCCTGGTCGCGCATCAGCGCCGAGCCGGCCCAGGCATTGCAGACCTTCTTGGCCGGGCAGCCCATGTTGATGTCGATGATCTGTGCGCCGTGGTCGACGTTGTAGCGCGCTGCCTCGGCCATCACCTCCGGCACGGTGCCGGCGATCTGCACGCTGATCGGCGCGGGCTCGCCGTCGTGGTCCATGCGATGGCGCGACTTGGCGGTGTTCCAGAAGCGTGGGTCGGACGTGGTCATCTCCGACACGCACAGGCCTGCGCCGAGGCGCTTGCTCAGCACCCGGAACGGTTTGTCGGTAACGCCGGCCATGGGCGCCAGGATGACCCTGGGCGCGATCTGGTAGGGGCCGATATGGAAGGACGTGTCCGCCATGGCGGGCATTGTAGCGGGAGGGGGTATCAGCGATGCCCGCGCCGCCGCCGCCAGAACAGGAACCCGGTCACCAGCAGGAACATCGGCAGCAAGCCAACCACCGCCGTCGCCCACTTCATCACGCTGCCGCCCACCGCACCGACATGCAGCGGAAAGATCGCCTGGCTCATGCGCATGCCCAGCCGATTGGCGGTGGCATCGTTCACCTGCAGCACGCCCGCGCCGGCTTTGGCGATAGCAATCGTGCTGCGCCCGACCGGATGCCATTCGCCGTCGGCACGTGCGCGGAACGAGACCACGCCGTCACCGGCCTTGGGCACCGAGACCCGGCTGAGCCGCGCACGCGGCAATGCGGCATCGGCCTGACGCAGGACTCGCGGCCAGTCGACCGCGCCATCACCGGTCAGCTTGGGCGGCTTGACCGTGTCGCCGCCAAACGCTCCCACCAGCACCGACTGGAATCCCTTCGAGTACACCATGCCAACGCCGGTCAGCGTCGCCAGCAACAGCAGCGGAAACAGCAATGCGCCACTGCTGCGGTGCCAGCTCAGCCAGCGTCGCACCGGCGGGCCCGAGTGCATCTTCAGGTGCGCCAGCCATTGGCCGCGTCGAGGCCACCACAGGTACAGCCCGGTCACGATCAGGCCCAGTGCGATCCAGCCGAACACGCCGAGCACTTCCTCGCCGGTCTCGCCGCCGAGCAAATGGGTGTGCCAGTCGTGCAGCCACATCAGCACGTCGTCTTCATGGCTGCGGTAGAGCAGCAGCGCGCCGTCCTCGGGCGCGAAGTAGGCGCGGTGGCCGTCCTCGAAGAACCCCTGCCAGACCGGCAGATCCTCATGCGGGAGGTCGAGCGAGCGCAGGCCTTCGGGACTCCAGCGTTCGACCAGGGCGGCCAGCACCCTGCCATCGGCAACCGCGGAGTGCTGCGCCAGCTGCGGGTGCTGCAGGCGCAACAGGTCGGTGTGGAACACCAGCACGGTGCCGGTCAGCGCCACCAGCGCGAACACGGCACCGACGCTGAGACCGATCCACAGGTGCAGCCACGACAGCACCGCCCGCAGGCGGCGCGAATACGGTCGTGGCGCGGAGCCGCTCATCAGAAGCGATTGGCCCAGCTCAGGGTCAGCACGCGGCCGCGACCGGCGACGTAGGTGTCGTTGCGCGGCGTGCTCTGCGAGTAATAGGTCACGTACTGCTCGCCGAACAGGTTCTCGATGCCGACGTTGAGCTGGCCCAGCGGCAGCTGGAAGCGGGTCTGCAGGTCGACCGTGGTGTAGCCGTCGAAATCGGCGACCTCGACGCCGCGCAGGTCGAACTCGCGATCGAGCGACTGGCTGGCCTGCAGGCGCGTGGCGATGCCCGGCGTCCAGTCCTGGTCCCAGAACGCGGTGATGCGGTCGGGGCTGACGTTGATGCCGGGCAGGTCGCTGTCGACGCGGTCGTCGCCGTTGCTGTCGTAGCGACCGTCGGTCTGGGCGTAGCCGAGGCCGACGCGCGTGGTCTCGCTGAACTGCCAGGCGACGTTGGCCTCGATGCCTTCGATCTCGGTGCGTTCGCGCACGACGTTGTAGCTCTGGCTGCCCTGGTCGAAGGCCAGTCGCGAGCCCAGGTCTGAGTCGGACCGGTAGAAGGCCAGGTGCGCGAGCCAGCGGCCGTCGTCGTAGTCGACGCCGATTTCCTGGTTGTCGGCGATCACCGGCGACAGGTCGACCAGCGTGTCCACGCGCTGGCCGGGCGTGCTGATGCCGCGCAGGACGCGACCGATGTCGGCGACGCTGTAGCCTTCCGAATACGAGGCGTAGAGCTTGAGCGCGTCGGTGACTTCCCAGACCGCGCCGAAGTTGGGCAGCACTTCGCTGGTCGTCGGCGATCCGCCCTCGACGAACTGGCCGCCGTTGTTGGACGGAATGGTGGTGAAGTCGTCGACCTTGAGCTTGCCGCGCTCGTAGCGCAGGCCGCCGCTGAGCATGACCCGGTCGGCGACCCACCATTCGGCCTGCACGAACGGCGACACCGATTCGTAGCTGGTCTCGGGCACCCAGTCGAGGCCGCTGACGACCAGTTCCTGATGGGTGGTGTCGCGGGCCAGGTCGAGGCCGGTGGTCACGCGCAGGCGCAGGCCGAACAGGTCGCCGCGCGACCAGCTGAACTTGCCGCCGAGCTTCTCGGACACGTTCTGCGACTGGTCGAACCAGTTCGGATCGCGGCCGTCGCCCCAGAAATCGCCCCAGTCGCTGCCGCCGTACAGTGCCTCGAAGTCGACCCAGTACAGCTGCGCCTGGAAGTAACCGCCGGCCATCGCCTTGTCGGTGTAGTCCAGGTTCAGCGAGGTCGAGCGGTTGCGCGGACCATCGCCTTCCTTCTCGCCGCGGATCGAGGTCGCCAGCAGGCCGGTGACGATGTTGCCATTGACGGTGGCGTAGTCGTTGTTGCCCTGCAGCTCGTAATGGTTGACGGTCAGCTGCAGGCGCTGCTCTTCGTTGATGTTCCAGCCGCCCTTGGCGAACAGGTTCCACGACTGCGCGTCCATCAGGTCGCCCTGGACGTCGTTGACGGCGATCGCGTTGCCATCGCCGTCGTAGTACAGGCCTTCGCTGGCATAGGAGGCGCCGCCGACGAAGTCGAACGCGCCACTTCGCGTGCCCAACACGTACGAGGCGCGGTAACCCGTGCTGTCGCTCTCGTGCGGCAGGGCGCTGCTGGCGGCGACGTTGACGTCCTGGAACGTCTCGCCGTCCTGGCGCGGCGCGCGCTTGGTGATGATGTTGATGATGCCGCCGGACGCACCCAGGCCCTGCAGCGCATTGGCGCCGTGGATGACCTCGATGCGCTCGATCATCGCCGGGTCGATGGTGTGGCCGTCACGGCCGCCTTCGCGCAGCGGCGTCGATTGCGGCACGCCGTCGACCAGGTACAGCGGCTTGCGGCCGCGCAGGGTCTCGCCGCCGTTGGTCAGCTTCTGCCGCGAGGGCGAGAACGACGGGATCAGGTTGGCCAGTACCTGCGAGATGTCCTGGGTCAGCGCCAGCTGCTGCTGCAGCTGCTTCTGGTCGATCACGGTGATGGTGTTGGGCAGCGCGGCATCGGAATCGGGGATGCGGCTGGTGCTGGCCGACACGGTGACGCGGTCGATGTCGACGGCATCGTCGGCGTGGGCAACAGGCGCGGCAAGGACAGCCAGCAGGGCGCTGGCGAGGAGGTGGCGACGAAGCATGGGGGAGGGGGTCCGGACGACGAATCAGGCGCATATGGTAATGCGAACCATTCTCGTTTTACAGGGGCGGCCCGACGGGTTGCCCATATGTAGGAGCGAGCTTGCTCGCGATCGCTCTTCGGCCCCTCGATTGCGGGTTCGCGAGCAAGCTCGCTCCTACAGGGCCGACATTCAGACGCCGAAGCGCGCCCGCAGCTCGGCCTCGTGCGGCATCGCCGCGGCCGCGCCTGCGCGCTCGGTCGACAGGCCGGCATAGCGATTGGCGAAGTGCACGTGGTCGGCGAAGGCCGCGTCGCCGCGACGGGCCAGAGAGGCGGCGAGGGCGCCGTTGAAGGCGTCGCCGGCACCGGTGGTGTCGATCGGCTGCACCGTCGCCGCGGCGACGCGGTAATGGCTGCGCGCGTCGTTGCGCAGGTACGGGTCGGCGTGCGAGACGAAACAACCGGCCGCGCCGAGCGTGATCACCACCGTGCCGTGTGGCAGCAGGCGCCGGCACAGTGCGTGCAGGGTGTCATCGTCCTGCGTGGCCAGCGTGGCGGCATCGACCTGTTGAGTCGTGTGGCGGCCGAGCTGTGAGCAGAACTCGGTTTCGTTCGGCGTGATCACATCCGACAGCGACAGCAGCGACGTCGGCGCCTGGGCGTCGGCCGGCGCCGGGTTCAGCACGGTCATCACGCCGGCAGCGCGCGCCGCGGCGAACGCTGCCTCGACGGCGGCCTCGGGTGATTCCAGCTGCGCCAGCACGACCTGTGCCAGGGCAATGGTGCTTGCCTGCTGGCTGACGAAATCGGCCGACAGCTCGGCGTTGGCGCCGGGCCCGATGACGATCGAATTGCGTCCCGCCTGATCGACATAGATGCCGGCGGTACCTGTAGGCGCATGGCTGGGAAGGTCATGCAGGTCGATGTCGTCGGCAACGGCCAGTGCATGCGCGAGCTGGCCGCCGAGATCGTCGCCGAGCGCGCAGACGAAACTGGTCTTCGCGCCGGCGCGCGCGGCGGCCGTGGCCTGGTTGAAGCCCTTGCCGCCGGGCCCGGTGCGGTAGTGCCCGGCGAGGGTCTCGCCGGGCCGTGGCAGCGTCGCCACCGTCCACACGTGGTCGACGTTGAACGAGCCGACCACCACCACGCGCGCGCTGTCGCTCATGCCTGCGCCGGGCTCAGCTGAACCAGGTGAGCACGCCGGCGATGGTCGCGGTCATGAAGGTCGCGATCGAACCGCCGAGTACCGCGCGCAGGCCCAAGCGGGCCAGGTCCTGGCGACGCTCCGGTGCCAGTCCGCCGATGCCGCCGATCTGGATCGCGATCGAACTGAAGTTGGCGAAGCCGCACAGCGCGTAGGTTGCGACCAGGCGACCCTGTTCGCTCAGCGCGACGCCGGCGACCTTGCCGTTGACGATGTCGGCCAGCTGCAGGTAGGCGACGAATTCGTTGATCACCACCTTCTGCCCGATCAGGCTGCCGACGATCGGCGCATCCGCCCACGGCGTGCCGATCACCCAGGCCAGCGGCGCCAGCACGTAGCCGAAGATCGTCGCCAGGTCGGTCGGCTTGCCGATCGCCGCGGCAATGCCGGTGACATCGCCCAGCCAGGTCAGCGGCCAGTTGATCAGCGCGATCAGGGCGATGAAGGCCAGCAGCATCGCGCCGATATTCAGCGCCAGGCGCAGGCCGTCGCCGGCACCGGCGGCGGCGGCGTCGATGATGTTGGCAGTGGTTTTTTCCACTTCCATCTTGACCGTGCCGCGGGTCAGCGGCTCGCCGGTCTCGGGCACCAGGATCTTGGCGATCACCAGCGTCGCCGGCGCGGCCATGATCGATGCCGCCAGCAGGTGCTTGGCATAGAACGCCTGCTGTTCCGGATCGCCACCCCCGAGCATGCCGACGTAGGCGGCGAGCACGCCGCCGGCGATGTGGGCCATGCCGCCGATCATCATCGTGATCAGCTCCGACTCGGTCATCTTCGGGATGTACGGGCGCACGGTCAGCGGCGCCTCGGTCTGGCCGATGAAGACGCTGGCGCAGACGCTGGTGGTTTCCGCGCCCGACACGCGCATGACCTTGGTGATCGCCCAGGCCATCGCCCGCACCACCGCCTGCATCACGCCCAGGTGGTAGAGCACGCCCATCAGCGCGGCGAAGAAGATGATCGTCGGCAGCACCTGGAAGGCGAAGATGAAGCCATAGGTCGACGTGTCCATCAGGCTGCCGAAGATGAACTTCGAGCCTTCGCCGACGAAGCTGAGCACCTTGACGAAGCCGTGGCCGATGGCGTCGAACGCCTCGCGGCCACCGGGCATCAGCAGCACGACGGCGGCGAATGCGATCTGCAGCGACACGCCGGTGGCGACCAGCTTCCAGTCGACCCGGCGCTTGTTGGTGGAGAACAACCAGGCAATGCCGATCAGTACAGACAGGCCGAACAGGCCAAATGCCACGCGCGCAATTGCTTCCACTCAGTTCTCCCCAGGCGACCGGCAGTCGGCAGCGCGTCGTTGTCGTTATAGGCCCGCCGCAGCGGCGGCGCGGCGTAGTTTACCCCGGCCCCTCTGCCCCTGTGGGAGAGGGGCGGAGGCGTGGACTCAGCCGTCCCGCGCCACCACCTTGTTGCGCCCCTGCAGCTTCGCCTGCTGCAGCCGGCCGTCGGCCCGGCGCAGCAACCGTGACAGGTCCGAACCCTCGTGCGGAAACCCTGCCAGGCCGGCACTGAAGCTCAACGGCATCGCGTCGGCGCCGCGCTCGGGCTGGAACGGCCGCTCGCCCAAGGCCCGGCGGATCGCGTCCACCCGCTCCCAGGCCGTGCCGATGGGTTTGCGCAACAGCAGCACGAATTCCTCGCCACCGATCCGCACCAGCCATTCGCCCGGCTCGGCCAGCTCGCGCAGCACCGCCACGACGTGGCGCAGGGCGCGGTCGCCAGCGTGGTGGCCGTGGGCGTCGTTGATGCGCTTGAAGTGATCCAGGTCGATCAGCGCCAGGGTCAGGCTGTCGCCGTCGTGGCGGACACTGTCGAACAGGCGCGGCACCCGGTGCAGCAGCCAGGTGCGGTTGGGCAGGCGGGTCAGGCCGTCGGTGCCCGACAGCTCCACCAGGCGCTGCATGCGGTAGACCACCATGGCGGTGATCAGGGTGAACATCATCAGCAGCACCAGTCGCTGGGCCTGGCTGCCGAGGGTGACCGAACCGTAATCGCTCGACAGCAGTTGCTCGGGTGAACTGGCCAGGGCGAACACCGCCAGCACCAGCAGCGCATACTGGCCGCACGCCAGGGTGCCGGCGAACATGGCGACACGACCGTCGCTGCGCAGCGCCGTCAGCAGGATCGCCAGGACGTAACCGCACCAGACGATCAGGCTGTTGAGCCCGGCCGGCAGGTGGTTGGCCGCCAGCGCGACCAGCACCAGCGTGGTTGCGGTGACGTCGAAGGCGGACGAAGCGAAGGGCAGCCAGCGGAACAGGCGGCGGCGCCGGGCCAACGCCAGCCACAGCTGGGCGAAGATGTTGACGACCAGGGCGCCACCGAGGCCGATCATGGTCTCGTTGATGCCGCCGCCGCCGAGCGCGTTGGCCAGCGGCAATAGCAGCAGCATCGCTGCGAGGGCCGCGCGCAGGCGTGCCACCAGCAGTTCGCCGCCGGCGCCGATCTCGAGCATGATTTCGTCCGGTCGCGCCAGCAGCGAAGTGACGACCTCGCGGACCCTACCGCCGGTGATGTGCATCGGTGTCCCCTGGATGCCCGGGCCGAGCATAACGCGCAGCCCCGCCCGAATTGTAGGAGCGAGCTTGCTCGCGATTGCCGCTTCCGGGTCGGACCCGCCCATCGCGAGCAAGCTCGCTCCTACCGGTCGGTCAGCCGAGGCCGCGCAGGCCGACCCACGCCGCCAGCGCCAGGAACACGATCGCGGCGACGGTGCGGGCGGTCTTCAGCGGCAGGCGGTCGGCCAGGCGACTGCCCAGCAGCACCACCGGCACGTTCGCCACCAGCATGCCCAGCGTGGTGCCGGCGACCACTTCCCAGAACGGCTGGTACCTGGCCGCAAGCAGCACAGTCGCGACCTGGGTCTTGTCGCCGATCTCGGCCAGGAAGAAGGCGATCGTGGTGGCGACAAAGGCGCTGCGCGCGGGCAGGGCGCTGTCCTCGTCGTCGAGCTTGTCGGGCTTGAGCGTCCACACGGCCACCGCGAGGAAGCTGATCGCCACCACCCAGCGCAGCACCTCGGGATTGAGCCATTGCGCGACCAGGGTGCCGAACCAGGCGGCGAGGGCATGGTTGAGCAGGGTCGCGACGAGGATGCCGGCGACGATCGGCCAAGGCTTGCGGAAGCGCGCGGCGAGCAGCAGCGCCAGCAGTTGGGTCTTGTCGCCGATTTCGGCAAGCGCGACGGTGCCGGTCGAGACGGCAGCGGTCATCAAAGGGACGTTACCCAGTGTGAAGTGATCCATGGAGACTCCGGAGGTCGGGCTTCCGCGTGGACGCGAAAGGCAAACGCCACGCGGCCCGACCCGGCATATGCCAGTTGCTCGCGTGACGCCTGCCTTCGGTCTTGCCCGTGGTCGCTCGCCGGCGTGTGCCGGCTGGCTGCCGCTCCTGCGCCATGGCCGTTGGGCCAAGTGTGTTGACGCAGGTCCCGGCGGATCGTCAGTCGCTGACGGGCGCCGGTGGGCTACTCCCCGGAGGAGGGATGGCGCGCATTGTACAGATGCCATCGCCGGGCGGACACGTCGCTAAACTGAACGCCTCGTCCCAGGAGCCTCCCTCATGCAATACCGCCGCCTCGGTTCCTCCGGCCTGCAACTGTCGGCGTTGTCCTTCGGTGCCTGGCTCACCTTCGGTTCGCAGATCGGCCGCTCGACCGCTCGCGACCTGGTCGCCGCCGCCTGGGACAACGGCATCAATTTCTTCGACAACGCCGAGACCTACGCCAACGGCGAGGCGGAGAAGGTGATGGGCGACGTGATCGCCGACCTGCGCCTGCCGCGCGATGGCTTCTGTGTGTCCAGCAAGGTCTTCTTCGGCTCCGTCGCCGAGCCGCGGCCGACGCAGCGGGGACTGTCGCGCAAGCACGTCACCGATGCCTGCCATGCCGCCCTCAAGCGCCTGCGCGTCGACTATCTCGATCTCTATTACTGCCACCGCCCCGATCCGGACACGCCGATCGAGGAAACCGTGCGAGCAATGGATTCGCTGATCAGCCAGGGCAAGGTCCTCTACTGGGGCACCTCGGAGTGGACCGCGGCGCAGATCCGCGAGGCCCACAAGATCGCCCGCGCCCAGCACCTGGCTGCGCCGACCATGGAACAGCCGCAATACAACCTGTTGCACCGCGAGCGCGTCGAACTCGAATACGCGCCGCTGTATGCCGAGGTTGGCCTGGGCACCACCACCTGGTCGCCGCTGGCGTCGGGCGTGCTGACCGGCAAGTACAACGCCGGCGTGCCGACCGAAGCGCGCCTGGGCCGTGAGGGCCTGGGCTGGCTGCAGCGAAGCGTGCTGGGCGAGAACGAAGGGCGGATCGAGCGCGCGCGCCGGTTCGTCGAACTCGCCGGCGAGCTGGGTGTGGCACCGGCGCCGCTGGCCATCGCCTGGTGCCTGCGCAATCCGCATGTGTCGAGCGTCATCCTCGGCGCGAGCCGTCCCGAGCAGTTGCTGCAGAACCTGGAGGCGCTGGAGCTGGCGCAGCGCCTGCAGGAAAGCGACTGGCAGCGGGTCGAAGCCGCGGTGCGCTGAGCCGACCAACGGGCGGGGCCCGGGTGTTGACGCAGTAATGAGAATCATTATCATTACTCGCGTCACCCCGACCGAGCCACGAACATGTCTCTGCGCCAACCACTGCTGCAGCTCAAGCCACGTTCCGACCGTTCCGCGCCCCTCGTCCCGCCGATCGCACTCGCCGCTCCGGGCCTGACCCTGTCCGCCTCGCTGGTCGAAAGCGACGACCTCCTGCGCGGCGGCCGTGAAGTCCTGATCCGCCACGGCGACGAGGTCTATCGCCTGCGCCACACGCGCAACGACAAGCTGATCCTGACCAAGTAATCCAACCCAACCCACCGAACGTTGCGCCCGGGAACCCGGGCGCGCCAATCGACCTCGTGTCGACCGCGTGCTGCCCTGGGGAGGGTGGCAACGCGAAGGCGGACCGCCAGGATGGCTGCCGCTCTCCATTCAACGTCTCTCTCCAAGGCCCGCAAGCTCGCCGCAAGAACGGCTGCCAGCACGCCTCGACATCCACTCGAGCCCGTCCATGCATCCCGTTCCCAGTACCTTCGCCGTTGCCCTGATGCTGGCACTGCCAGCCCACGTCCGTGCCGCCGACAGCGCTGCCGCCGATTCGCAGTCAACGACCGGTGCTGCTGCCGCGGCCGCGGCAGCCAACGAGTTCGACCGCATCGTCGTCACCGCCACGCGCACCGAGCGCGCGCTCGACGACGTGCCGTCGGTGGTCACCGCCATCGACCGCGAACAGATGGATCGCGAACTGGTGCGCAACCTCAAGGACCTGTTCCGCTACGAGCCGGGCATCACCGTCACCACCGGCACAGGCCGCTTCGGCCTGGGCGACATCCGCATCCGTGGCCTGGGCGGCAACCGCGTGCGTATCGAGACCGACGGCATCGCCGTGCCGGACGCGTTCTCGATCGGCAGCTTCTCCACCGCCAACCGCAACTTCGTCGACCTCGACACGCTCAAGCGCGTCGAAGTCCTGCGCGGCCCGGGCAGCGCGCTGTATGGCTCCGATGCACTGGGCGGCGTGGTCGCGTTCGCAACCAAGGATCCCTCCGATTACCTGGAGGAGGGCAAGGACGCCTACTTTGGCTTCAAGCTCGGCTACGAGGGCGAAGACAACGGCCTGTTCGGCGCCGCGACCGCTGCCTTCGGCGGTGACCGCTGGTCGGGCCTGGTGACGCTCAACCATCACCAGGGCCAGGAAACGGAGAGCATGGGTGAAGACCGCAGCGAGGGCGCCAGTCGCACCGCTGCCAATCCGCAGGACTACGACGGTCGCAGCCTGCTGACCAAGCTGGTGTTCGCACCGAGCGAGAACCAGCGCTTCAAGCTCACCGTCGAAGGCAATGAAGACCAGGTCGACACCGACGTGCTGACCTCGCGCGTGCTGGCGGCGCTGCCGCCGGGCTCGCCACCGACCACGCCGCGCACGCGCACCAGCTCGCTGCTCGGTGACGACAAGCAGACGCGCGCCCGCGTGTCGTTCGCGCATGAAGTCGACTCGATCGAATCGGTGCTGGTCGATTCCCTGCAGTGGCAGGTCTATCGCCAGGACAGCGAGACCACCCAGAAGACCTTCGAACTGCGCGAGACCATCGGCAGCACCGGCCTTGTGACCAACCCGACGCGCCGAGAACGCGAGTTCAACTTCGACCAGCGCCTGGTCGGGGCCGAGGCCGTGCTGCACAAGGACGTCAGCAGCGGCAGCGTCGAGCACAGCCTGACCTACGGCCTGGACCTGACCGAAACCGAGTTCCGGCAGAAGCGCGACGGCCGCTCGATCAACCTGACCACCGGTGCGGTCAGCAACTCGATCCTGCCCGACGTGTTTCCGGTGCGCGATTTCCCGACCAGCACCACCACGTTGGCCGCGCTCTATGTGCAGGACGAGATTTCGTTTGCCGACGGCGACTTCCGCCTGATCCCGGCGCTGCGCGTGGACCACTTCGACCTCGACTCCGAGATCGATCCGATCTATTCCGCTGACAACCCGGGCCTGGGCGTGGTCGACATGACCGAGACCAGCGTTTCGCCAAAGCTCGGCGCGGTCTGGCACTTCACCCAGGACTGGTCGCTGTTCGGCGGCTACCAGCATGGCTTCCGCGCGCCTCCGTATAACGACGTCAACCTGGGCTTCACCAACCTGCAGTTCGGCTACACCGCCATTCCAAATCTGGATCTCAAGCCGGAAACCAGCGATGGCGTCGAGTTCGGCGTGCGCTTCTCCAATGAGGCCGTGTTCGCCGAGTTCTCCACCTACTACAACCGCTACGACGACTTCATCGAGTCGCTGCGCGACACCGGCAAGAACGCCCAGGGATTGACCGTCTTCCAGTCGCAGAACATCGCCAACGCCGAGATCTACGGTGCCGAAGCACGCGCCGGCGTCGACCTGGGCGCGCTGTCCGAGGCACTGGCGGGATGGTCGCTGCGCGGATCGGCAGCCTGGTCGAAGGGCGAGGATCGCGACACCGGCACGCCGCTGGAGTCGATCGATCCGCTTCGGGCGACACTGGGCGTGGCCTACGACCGTGACACCTGGGGCGTCGAACTGGCTGGGCGCTTCGCCGGTCGCGACGACGAGCTGCCGGTCGCCGGCCGCTTCGAGACGCCGGGTTACGGTGTGTTCGATCTGCTCGGCCACTGGGCCTTCGCGCCTGGCGCCGAGTTCAATGCCGGCGTGTTCAACCTCGCCGACCGCAAGTACTGGGAGGCCGGCACGCTCGCCAGCCAGCAGCTGGCGGCCAGCACCGTGCTCGACCGCTACACCAGTCCGGGCCGCAACGTCGGCGTCAGCCTGAGTGTGAGCTGGTGATGCAGCACGCGCTAGGCAATTCCTTTCAACGTCACCAAGAGCCAGCCATGAACATGCGCCCGCAACTGCTTCTGCTTTCCGTCCTTTCCGTCGTGCCGATGCAGGTCATCGCCGCGCCGGCCGCAACCGACACCGCGCGTGACCGCGCTTCGATCCTGGCGATGAAGGGCGAGTACATCGTCGACTTCGCGTTCGACGAGACCGTGCTGCTGCAGCCAGGTTACGAGCGCCATCCGGCGATGCGCAGCGGTGGCAACGAGGTCGTGATCGTGGTCGAGGACACGCCGACCAGGGTCGTGTTGCAGCACATCCTGGTGGACGAGAAAAGCGGCCACGTCACCAAGCACTGGCGCCAGGACTGGTCGTACGAAGCGGCCACGCGCTTCGAGTTCACCGCCGAGCAGACCTGGCAGGTGCGCCCGGTCCCGGCCGAACTGACCCGCGGCGCCTGGACCCAGTGCGTGTACGAGGTCAGCGACGCGCCGCGCTACTGCGGTACCGGCGCATGGACTTACGACAATGGCGTGGCCACGTGGACCAGCGACCTGAGCTGGCGTCCGCTGCCGCGTCGCGAGTACACCAAGCGCAGCGATTACAACGCCATCAGCGCGATCAACCGCCACACGCTTACGCCGATGGGCTGGACCCACGAGCAGTTCAATACCAAGGTGCTGCGCAAGCCCGACGGCACGCAGGTCGAGCTGGCCCGCGAGTTCGGCTTCAACGACTACCAGAAGACCACCGAGGTCGCCTTCGCTCCCGCATACAAGTACTGGGACGCGACCAATGGCTACTGGGCCAAGGTGCGGGCACGCTGGGACGGTTTCCTCGGCAAGGCGCCGGGCGTGCACCTGAAGACCAGGATCGACGGCATGGCGATGATCATGCCGCTGTTCGAACAGGCCTCGCAGCTGGAGGAGGGCAAGAAGGTCGGCGACGCGAAGATCGACGCGGTGTTCAAGAAGTGGGTCGAGCCGGCGTCGATGTGATGCGGCGTTGAGGCTTGCGTCTGCGGACGACGCTCAGGCAATTCGTTGCATGGTCTTCGGTGGCCCTCACCCCAACCCCTCTCCCGCAAGCGGGAGAGGGGCTCCCACCGTCGCTGCAAGACCGTCATCATCCCCCGAAGACCGTCATCCCCCGAAGACCGTCATCCCCCGAAGACCGTCATCCCCGCGAAGGCGGGGACCCAGCGACGTTGCTCTGAGGCTCGTCATTCCCGCGAAGGCGGGAACCCATGGACGTTGCTCCCCGTGCTTCGCTGACACTTGTGAGGAACGTGGCAACCGTGCGAAAACCTCTTTTTACAGCAGCACTGAGAAAGTCGTTGGCGTCGGCGGTACGGGGGGCACCGGTGGTGCGGGCGGCGCCGGCATCTCCAGTGCCTGCGGCGGTGCCGGCGGTGCCGGCGGCTTCGGCGCAGTCGGTGCCTTCGGCGCAGCGGGCGGCGCAGGCGGTGCCGGTGGCACCGGCGGCAGGCGCAGCATCGCGGTCCTGGGCACGGTGATCTGCGCGGTGGCGCTCTTGCGGTCGCGCAGGTAGGTCACGCCGACCTTGCTGTCGGCCGGTTTGTCGCGCAACGCCATCATGGCTTCGCGCGGCGTCTTCACGTCCTTGCCGTCGATGCGCTGGATCACGTCGCCGGCCTGCAGGCCATCGAGTTCGGGGCCGGTGCTCACCACCAGCACGCCGTGGTCGGTGCCGAAATAGCGGCCCAGCTGGCCGTCGACGGCGGCCAGGTTCAATCCGCTCCAACGGAACGTCTCGGCCAGCAGCGGCAGGCGACAGTCCTCGCCTTTGCAGTCGCCCATCGGTCCCATCCGGATGATCTCGGTGCGAACCTCCGGCGAGATCAAAGGCAGCGGCATCGGTCGCGGCTGGGCGCCTTCGCCGTCGGGCGCCCACATCAGCGGGCCGTCCATTCCTTCGCCGCGCCCGGCGAACATGGCGCCGTTGCCATCGCGCATCAGCCACACGCGATCGCCGATCTGCGGGGTGACCTTCGTCGAAGCCGTCTTGCCATCGCGTTCGTAGCCGAGCGTGATCGCCTTCTGCGTATCCAGATCGCCGAGCTGGGCGCGTGCGGCCGTCAGGCGCTGGTCGCTGTCCTTGCCGGCGAGCGGCTTGCCATTGATGGTGGTCAGCAGGTCGCCGCTGCGCAGGCCGGCCTTGGCCGCCGCGCTGTCGGGCGTGACCGCGGCGATGCGCACGCCGGACTTGGCCTCCGGTGCCAGCACCACGCCGATCACCGGCCGCTGCTCGAAGCGGCGCTCGAGGTTCATCTGTCGTGCAACGTCATACCCGCCCGACAGCTCGGCCACGCGCTTGGCGGCCTGCCTGAGATCCTCGCGGGCCGCCGCCAGTTCCTTCGCCTTGGCGGCATCGGCGGCGCTGGTGCCGGCGGTCTGCGCGGTCGCGACGAATGCGAACAGCAGGCCAATTGACAGGCCAATCGATGCTGCCAGCAAGGTGGGTTTGAACATCGCCTTCCCGCGTGGCTGCGCGCGCTGGCTGGTGCGGGAATTCATGGAATGGGTCGACGTCATGGCTGAGGGTCCTGCAATGGAAGGGATGAGAGTCAGTCGACGCTGACCAGCGCACCGTCGTAGCGCTCGCCACGGGTGACGAGCCAGCGCTGGGTGGTTTCAACTTCGGCCAGTGCGCGCATCGTCGCCACGCGCTGCTGCCACAGGACGGCGCGTTCGTTGTCGGCCAGGCCCGGTTGCGACAGCGAGGCATCGATGCGGCCGATGCGTTCGTCGAGTTCGACGCCCAGCGCCGCGCCGCTGGCCGAGGACACGCGCGCATCGCGGGCGAGGGCGACGAGTGCCTCCAACTGCGCCGACTCGGCCTGCAGTGACTGGATCGCGGCGGCACGGTCGGCGAGCACGGATGCGGTCGGGTCGGGCGTCGTCGTGGTGGCATCGGTGCTGGCGACACGGGTGGCATTGTCGTTGCGACCCGGAAGCGGTGAGGCCACCGGGGCCGGCTTGCGTGTGGGCGTGCCGGCAGGCTTGCGCCGCGCGACGTTGCGCTCGACCGGTTGCGTCGTGGCGACGGCCACTTCGGGCATGGCGGTCGAGCCGGGCGAAGGCGTGGCGACGTCGGTCGTTGCCGGCGTCGGTGTCGACGCAGCCGGTGCAGCGGCGATTCGCGCAGGTCCCGTCGACACCGGTGCATCGTCGTGGCGCAGCAGCGGCACCAGCGCCACCGCGGACACGGCGGCAGCGGCGGCAAGCCATAGCGGCCAGCGGTTACGACGGCGCATCGAAGGATGGGGGCGGGCGGTCGCGTCCACTGCGGCACCATCGAGGGCGCGGGTCAGTCGCTGCCAGCCGTCGTTGCCGGGCGATTCGATCGGCAGCGCGGCGAAGGCTTCGTTCCAGTCGCCAGGCGTCGGGATCCGGGGGCGGTCGGCATCAGGCATGTGCCTTCTCCTGGTTCATTCCAGCTTGATCGGGTTCGAGCAGCTCGCGCAGGCGGCGTCCGCCGCGTGCCAACTGCGACTTGGAGAAGCTTGCCGTGCGCTGCATCAGCGCCGCGATCTCCTCGTGGGTGTAGCCCTCGGCGTGGTAAAGCCACAACACGCTGCGGGTGGTGGTGGGCAACTGGGCGAGGGCGCGGCCCAGCGCCGCGGCATCGGCGGCGGCGGTCGGCAATGGACCCGGGTCCGTCACCAGGTCGTCGCCGTCCAGCGGCACGTCGTGGACGTGGCGACGCTGGCTGCGCAGCCGCATCAACGCCTCGTTGACCGCGATCTGCCGCAGCCAGCCCCAGAACGGGCTGCCGTTGCCGCGGAACTCGCCGAGCTTGCCGTAGACCTTGAGCATCGTTTCCTGCAGCACCTCGGCCGCTTCTTCGCGGTCACCGGCGTAGGCGCCGCCGAGGATCCGCAACGCCAGGTTGAACACCGGCCGCTCGAACCAGCGGTAGATCTGCTCGAACGCCGAGCGGTCGCCGGCCCGCGCCCGCGCCAGCAGTGCGTCGGGCACGTCGATGGCGAAACTGCTGCGCGGGGCCGCCGTCGCCGGGCTCGAAGGGCAGGGGGCGGGCGCGCTGGCGGGAATGGGGTTCAGTGGCATGTCACTGGTCTGGATGCGGCGACCGGCGAAACCGTCGCAGACCGCTGCCTCGGGGGTCTGGGCCTATACTCGGCCCACAGACAGGGAGGGGAAAGCATGGGTTCGATTCTGGCCGTAGTGCTGTTGCTGGCAGGCGTGGTGGTGCTGTTCAAGACCGTGCGGATGGTGCCGCAGGGATATGAATGGACGGTCGAGCGTTTCGGCAAGTACACCCACACGATGGACCCCGGACTGCACTTCCTCATCCCGATCGTCTACGGCGTCGGCCGCAAGATCAACATGATGGAACAGGTGATGGACGTCCCCAGCCAGGACGTGATCACCAAGGACAACGCCGTGGTCAAGGTCGACGGCGTGGTCTATTTCCAGGTGCTCGATGCCGCCAAGGCCGCCTATGAAGTGGCGACGCTGGAGATCGCCATCCTCAACCTGGTGATGACCAACATCCGTACCGCGATCGGTTCGATGGACCTGGACGAGTCGCTGTCCAAGCGCGACGAGATCAACACCAAGGTGCTGGTCGCCGTCGACGCGGCGACCCACCCGTGGGGCCTGAAGGTCAACCGCATCGAGCTCAAGGACATCCAGCCGCCGCGCGACCTGGTCGATTCGATGGCACGGCAGATGAAGGCCGAGCGCGAGAAGCGCGCCAACATCCTCGAGGCCGAGGGTTTCCGCCAGGCGGCGATCCTCAAGGCCGAAGGCGAGAAGCAGTCGGTGATCCTGGAGGCCGAGGGCAACAAGGAAGCGGCCTTCCGCGAAGCCGAGGCGCGCGAGCGCCTGGCCCAGGCCGAAGCCAAGGCGACCGAGATGGTGTCGACCGCGATCGCGCAGGGCAACGTGCAGGCGATCAACTACTTCGTCGCGCAGAAGTACATCGAGGCGTTCAAGGCGCTGGCCGAGGCGCCGAACCAGAAGTTCGTGATGATGCCGATGGAGTCGGCCGGCGTGATCGGCTCGCTCGCCGGCATCGCCGAGCTGGCCAAGGAAGCGCTCGATCGCCAGCAGGTGCGCGCACCTGTCGCGCCGCCGCCGCGCGTGGGAGGTTGAACATGCAGTGGGGAGCGTCCATGAACTGGCACGTTTTCACCTGGGCCGTGGTGGCATTGCTGCTGTTCGCGGCCGAAGCGCTGGCGCCGGGAGCGTTCATGCTGTGGCTGGGCTTTGCCGCCGTGGCCGTGTTCGCGATGGTGCTGCTGATCCCCGACATTCCGGTGCTGGCCCAGGTCGCGGCGTTCATCGTGCTGAGCTTCGCTTCGATCCAGGTCTACCGGACCTGGTTTCGCGGCCGTGAGCGCCGCAGCGACCAGCCCAACCTCAACCGCCGCGCCGAAGCCCTGGTCGGTCGCGTGGTGCCGCTGGAGCAGCCGATCGTCAACGGCCGTGGTCGCGTGCAGATTGCCGACGCGTACTGGGAAGTGACCGGCCCGGACCTGCCGGCAGGCTCGGCCGTCCGCATCACCGCCAGTCGCGGCATGAGCCTGCAGGTCGAGCCCGCAGGCTGAAGACCACATGGGGCGATCGTCACTGCTCGCGATGTCGTGTTTCATTGCAACTGCAGCGATCGCCGCGTCGGTATCGGCGGCCGAACCCGGCCTGGTCGGCATGATCGTGCCGCCCTGGCCGGACGGACTGAAGTCCAACACCGGCAGTTGCGTCGGCTCGGGCAGCGAGCCCGGCCAGGTCTGTGCGCGCAGCATCGCCACCCTCGACGACGCCGAAGACCGCACCTTGCAACTGCTCGCCTCGGAGTTCGTCGATCGCCTCGGTGACGAGCCGCGCTGGCGGATCACCGATGCGGTGCCGTACCCGATCCTGCGCCGCGACGAACTGGTGGTCATCGCCACCTGCCAGCGCGATGGCGTCGACGACGCCGGGCTGATCGCGATCATCGACACCGGCACCGTCCATGCGGCCGAACTGGAGATGCTCCCGGCCACGCGCTGGGCGATGCGACTGGACCGCGCCACCGGCAAGTTCGTCCGTGTCGCCCCGAGCCGCGTGCGCTGCTACAACGAAGGCACGAGCGAATAGTCCGCGAATCCCCCGCTTGAAGCCCCTCTCCCGCTTGCGGGGTGAGAGGACACTGCTTGCGAGCCACTGGCTCGCGTGTCCTCGAACGCCCGAGCGCTATGCGCTCGGGCCGGGGTGCGGGTTTGGGGTGAGGGCAGCCGGGCCGGCCTGCAGGCACATCGCCTCAGGTGAGATAATCACCGGCTCGCCCCTGACAAGACCCCACGAGCCATGACCCAGAAGACGATCCTCAACGACACCCACCGCGCCCTCGGCGCCAAGATGGTCGACTTCGGCGGCTGGGACATGCCGATCCATTACGGGTCGCAGATCGAGGAGCACCACCTGGTGCGCAGCGACGCCGGCATGTTCGACGTCAGCCACATGACCGTGGTCGACCTCAACGGCGCGCGCGTGCGCGAGTTCCTGCGCCGCCTGGTCGCCAACTCGGTCGACAAGCTCAAGGTGCCGGGCAAGGCGCTGTACACCTGCATGCTCAACCCGCGCGGCGGCGTGATCGACGACCTCATCATCTACTTCCGCGACGAGGAGTTCTTCCGCCTGGTGGTCAACGCCGCCACGCGCGACAAGGACCTGGCGTGGATCGGCGAGCAGGCCAAGGCGTTCGGCGTGACCGTCACCGAGCGTCCCGACTTTGGCATGATCGCCGTGCAGGGCCCGACCGCGCGCGAGAAGGTGCTCGGCCTGCTGCGCGAGGACGACCGTGCCGCCGTCGCCAGGCTCGGCAAGTTCGCCGCCGCGCAGGCGCGCACCCAGGGCGGCACCGACGTGTTCGTCGCCCGCACCGGTTACACCGGCGAGGACGGCTTCGAGGTCGTTGTGCCGGAGGACCAGACCGTCGCCTTCTGGAACGAGCTGCTCGCCGCGGGCGTGAAGCCCGCTGGCCTGGGCGCGCGCGACACGCTGCGCCTGGAAGCGGGCATGAACCTCTATGGCCAGGACATGGACGACGACGTCTCGCCGTTTGAGGCCGCGCTGGCGTGGACGGTGGCGCTCGACGAAGGCCGCGACTTCATCGGCCGCGACGTGCTCCAGGCGCAGAAGGCCGCCGGCGCGCCGCGCCAGATGATCGGCCTGGTGATGGACGAGAAGGGCGTGCTGCGCCACGGCCAGAAGGTGCTCACCGCCCACGGCGAGGGCGAGATCCTGTCGGGCACGTTCTCGCCGACGCTGGGCAAGGCGATCGCCTTCGCGCGCGTGCCGGCCGGCGACATCCCGCTGGGCACCGCCGGCAACGTCCGCGTCGACATCCGCGGCAAGGAAGTGCCGGTGCGCGTGGTCAAGTTCCCGTTCGTGCGCGACGGCAAGGCCCAGGACGGCGTGCTCGGCTGAGCCGCCGGGACGGAGTGGTCGGCGGGCAGGGCTTCGATGCCGGTCGGGTGACGGCACAGGCAGCGCCCGGCACGACCGGCATGAGGCCGATGAGACCCGGCATGATTCTGGCCGAGCCGATCCTTTCGTCCCCCACCTCTCGCATGTTGCTTCCGCGTCGGTAAACTAGGCGCCGTCCCCAAGCAGCCCCCGCAAAGTTCGAGGCCAGTCATGAGTGAAATTCCCGGCGATCTGAAGTTCATGAAGTCCCACGAGTGGGCACGCGTCGAAGGCGACGGCAAAGTCACGATCGGCATCTCCGACCACGCACAGGGCCTGCTCGGCGACCTGGTGTATGTCGAGCTGCCCAATGTCGGCGACCGCGTCGAGGCCGGTACCGCCTGTGCCGTGGTGGAATCGGTCAAGGCCGCTTCCGATGTCTATTCGCCGGTGACCGGCAAGGTGACCGCGGTGAACGCGGCGCTGGCCGACAAGCCCGAGACGATCAACGAGGATGCCTACGGCGAAGGCTGGATCTTCACCGTCGCGATCGAGGAGCCCGACCAGCTCAACGAGCTGCTGGCACCGGACGACTACGCCGAGCTGCTCGAAGAAGAAGACAGCTGAGTCACCGCCTCGCCACCCTGCAGGGGTGGCGAGCAACAGGCGGTCGTGCGATGCACGACCGATCCCGCCACCGGCCGCCACGTGCGGCCGGTTTGCGTTTCCGAGCGCGGCATCGTGATTGCGCCCGAGCGGGCGGCATCCGCGCCGCAGGTCATTCCCGCGAAGGCGGGGACCCATGGCATTGCGCTTCGGTCGCCAGCCCGCAGTGGAGGACAGCGTCGCCGACATGGCCGGTCCGAAGCCTCGCAGTCGAGTTCGGAAAGTGACGATGAGGTGATTCGCAGCCTCCGGTGCCATGCCCGCCGGCGCACTCGTGCCGACATCCCGAACGGATGTTGGCAGTCCCGCGAACGCAGGTCGAAGGACGTCGCACGCACCTCGATGGCGACGTCGGCAGGGTGAGTCGAAGCGGTCGCGCGAACTCCAACGATGCTTCGTCGGCGACGTCGAACCGCTTCGACCGACGCCGAAGCGCGGTCCGCGAGCACCGGAAAAGTTCGCGCACTTTCGCGCAAATCGGCTTGTGCGACGCGAAACCGGCGCGCCTCGATGCACCTTCCGACAGGGGGTGTTTGCCCGACCGCGGAGCGCGTTTCGATCGGCATGCGGAAGGCGCGCGAGCGCGTCGCCAATCGCGCATGCACCAGTTTCTGTTTTCGCAAACCCCTTAAATAAAGCAGTTTCAGAAAAACATTCTGGCGATACCGGCGAGCGACGCGCGACGCGTATGCGTCGCGACGAGTCGCTGTCGGCGACGACCGGCCGGGTCGGGTGCCGCGGCGGCCTGAAAAAAAATCGGCCAATGTGTTGACAGTATGAAAAACCGTGATTAGGTTTCGCCCAGCAGACGTCTCCTGCGGAAGCGAGTGAGTACGAACAAAGAAACAACTCGCGGTACAAAACGAACCTCCGACCGGGCAGTCGACACGGTGGAAGCAGGGATCGTTTCCTTCGCGAAACGGGTTTTCGCAAAGGCGCAGGTATCGAGTTTCATCCAACCCGGCTCGCTTTCGGCGGTCCGGGTTTTTGTTTGCCCGCCGCTTGGTGGGCACCTCATCCGTACCGGCGCGCGTTGCGCGTCGGCGGCTGCACGCGGGTCCGACTCCCGCGGCCCGGGCGCGGACAGACCGGCTCCATCGGCCTGGCCGCACCCGACTAGTTCGGCAAGTTCTACTGGGCTTTATAGACCTGCAAGACCACTGATCAATCTCTGATCAACCACTGACGAGGAGCCATCCCATGGCCATGAAGAAAGCTGCGAAGAAGAAGCCCGCTGCCAAGAAAGCTGCCAAGAAGGTAGCCAAGAAGGCTGTCAAGAAGGTAGCTGCCCGCAAGAAGGCAGTGAAGAAGGCCGTCAAGAAGGCCGTCAAGAAGGTAGCTGCCCGCAGGAAGGCAGTGAAGAAGGCCGTCAAGAAGGTCGCCAAGAAGGCAGCAGCCAAGAAGACCGCTCGCAAGAAGGTCGCCAAGAAGGTTGCCAAGAAGGCCGTAGCCAAGAAGACCGCCCGCAAGAAGGCCGTCAAGAAGGCCGTCAAGAAGGTTGCCAAGAAGGCCGCCAAGAAGGCCGGTGCCCGCAAGTCGGCTGCCAAGAAGGCCGTGAAGAAGGTTGCCAAGAAGAAGGCGGCCCGTCGCAAGTCGGCCAAGAAGGCTGTTGCTGCTGCGATGCCGGCCACCCCGGCACCGATGATCTAAATAAGAAAGTCCCGATTGCCGTAATCCAGCTCTCTCCCCGCAGCCCAGGCGGGGGGAGAGTTTTTTTTGGGGATGCGGAAACATGCGTCGCCCCGGATTCCATCATTCGGCGAATGCCTACGGGCACGTCATCCCGGCGCACGCCGGGATCCAGGCCGTCACCGTTTCAGTTCCGTCATCCCGGCGAAGGCCGGGTGCCTTTGCGTCACCGCACACGTGCAGCGTCAACGTGGATCCCGGCTTTCGCCGGGATGACGGTGAGTGGGCTGACGTGTTGTGAGCCTGGATCCCGGCGTGCGCCGGGATGACGGTGTCGGACGCTGCCGCGAAGGGTCCGTCGTCCGGCAATCGCCGGGACGACGCAGGCGATCAACGCGGAGCGGAGCTGGCCGTTTGCGCCTGGCTGCCCGGTGCGTTCGGCGAGGCCGGTTGTGCGGCGTCGGCGTAGAGGGTCTCGTCGATGTCGTCATCGAGCCACTGCTGCGCCGGCAGGCCCAGCGCGCGGTCGAGGATGGTCGGCACCAGGCCGGAAGGCAGCGAGCTCTCGCTGTTCCACAGCACGGCGACGCCGAAGTCGCGGTCGGGCACCATCGCGATCATGCCGCGATAGCCCTGCACCGCGCCGCCGTGGAAGACGATGCGATGGCCGCCGTAGTCGTACACGCGCCAGCCCAGTGCGTAGCCGGCGGAAGTCAGGCGCTGCCGGCGCCAGGACGAACCGCGCATTTCGCTCGGGGTGTCGACCAGCGGCTGGTGCAGCGTCGCCAGCAGCGGCGCAGGCAGCACGTCCGGGCGATGGCCGGTGTGGGCAAGCAGGTACTGCGCCATGTCGCTGGCGCTGGCGTTGACACCGGCGGCCGGAAGCACCTGGTAGTAGGTCGACTTGGGCATTGTCGACACCCAGCCGCCGCGACCGCGCACATGCGGACGCGCCCAGCTCGGACTGGCCTGGATGCCTTCCAGGCCGAGGCTGGCGTCGTTCATGCCCAGCGGCTTGAACAGGCGACGCTGCACTTCCTGCGCATAGAAGTCGCCGGTGGCCGCGAACACCACGTCGCCGATCAGGCTGAAGGCGATGTTCTGGTAGCTGTAGCAGGTGCCCGGTGCGCACTTGAGCGGCGCGTACGCCAGCTTCTGGGTCAGGGTGCGGTAGTCGGCGAAGCGCTCGAGATCGCGGTCGAAGGCGTTGTGGGTCAGGCCGACGCGATGGCTGAGCAGGTCGGCGACGGTGAGCTGCTGCGACGCGGACGGATCGCTGAGCTGGAAGCTTGGCAGGTAGCGCACCAGCTTGCTGTCCCAGCGCAACGAGCCGTCGTTGACGAGCAGTCCGGTCATCGTGCCGGCGAAACTCTTCGACAGCGATGCCAGGCGGAACACGGTGTGCGAGTCGACCGCGCTGGCATGGCTGACGTCGGTGATGCCGTAGCCGCGCGCGCTGATGATCTGGCCGTTGTGCACCAGTGCCATCGCCAGGCCGGGAACGCGCTGGCCGGCGACCAGTTGCTGCGCCATCGATTCGAACTGACGGACATCGAAACCGGCTGCGAGCGGCGGCGCCGGCGGAATCGGTGCAGTGCGGGCGGCGACAGTGACGCTGCCCTGCGCCGCGACGCTGGGCGTGCTCGCCTGCGGGTTCCAGTGCAACGGGGTCTGTGCAGTCGAGCCCAGGGTCAACGGCAGCAGCAGGGCGATGGCCCCGAGTCGCGGGAGGGCGCG
The DNA here is from genome assembly GCF_057656135.1 of Lysobacter sp. Soil_N_23. Lineage (NCBI taxonomy): Bacteria > Pseudomonadati > Pseudomonadota > Gammaproteobacteria > Lysobacterales > Lysobacteraceae > Lysobacter > Lysobacter sp. Soil_N_23. The sequence goes on along the minus strand of NZ_JBDGKY010000009.1, from coordinate 106,371 downwards.
GGAGCGCTTCTTATTATTGGTATTCATGGCCCTGAGCGCCTGTTCGTGCTGCGATCCGGCCCGATTCTAGCTCCGATCTCAGGGGTTGTGGCAGCTATGGGGCTCACCGGACTGATTTGACTGGGATAAGTGCCGGGCATCTCATTTCGTGGGTCGCGCTGGCACCTGTTCAGATTTTTGCCCGCGCCCACGCTGCGCAAAATGAACGCCGGACCACCATGCCCCTGCCGATCAGCTACCGCGAATGAAGTCGGCGGCGCGCTCGGCGATCATCATCGTCGGCGCGTTGGTGTTGCCGCCGATCAGCGTCGGCATCACCGATGCATCGACCACGCGCAGGCCCTCGACGCCACGCACACGCAACTGCGGGTCAACCACGGATGCATCGTCGTGGCCCATGAGGCAGGTGCCGACCGGGTGGTAGATGGTCTCGGCCTTGGCGCGGATGAATTCCATCAGCTGGGCATCGTCGAGATCGTTGCGCGCGGGAAAGATCGGCGCGCCGCGATAGGCATCGAACGCCGGTTGCGCCAGCAGTTCGCGCGACAGCCTGGCGCACTCGACCATCATCTTCATGTCGAAGCCCTCGGCATCGCTGAGGTAGTTGGCCTCGATCCGCGGCTTGTCGCCGGCGCGCGCGCTGGCCAGGGTGATGCGACCGCGACTGAGTGGACGCAGGAAGCACGCATGCACGGTGTAGCCGATGCCCTTGAGGCGATGGCGCCCGTGGTCGTCGAGCATCGCCGGGACGAAGTGCAACTGGATGTCAGGACGCTCGTCGGGCGCGAACCGTGAGCGCACGAACGCGCCCGCCTCGGCGATGTTGCTGCTGCCCACGCCGCTGTGGCCGCGCAGGTAGTAGTCGAAGGCGACCTTGGCGTCGTTGAGGCGGTCGTAGGTCACCGGCTGCGTGGCGTGCTGCAGCGTGCAGATGTCGAGATGGTCCTGCAGGTTCGCGCCAACCTGAGGCGCGTCGGCGATGACGTCGATGCCATTGCGTCGCAACTGCGCGGCCGGGCCGATGCCCGACAGCATCAGCAGCTGCGGCGAGTTGATGGCGCCGCCGCACAGCAACACTTCGCATGTCGCAGGCTGGTGGAAGGCGCGGCCCCTGGAGGTGTAGATCACGCCGTTGGCGCGACCGCGCTCGAAGGTGATGCGATTGACCTGGGCGCCGGTGACGATGGTCAGGTTGCGACGCTCGCGGATCGGATCGAGGTAAGCCACCGCGCTGGAGCAGCGCGCACCGTCCTTCTGGGTGACCTGGTAAAGACCGAAGCCGTCCTGCGCAGGGCCGTTGAAATCACGGTTGAGCCGATAGCCGGCCTGCTGGCCGGCCTCGATGAACGCCTGCGACAACGCGCTGCTGTAGCGCAAGTCGGACACGTACAGCGGGCCTTCGTCGCCGTGCAGCGCATCGGCGCCGCGCTGGTTGCGCTCGCTGCGGCGGAAGTAGGGCAGCACCGACTTCCAGTCCCAGCCATCGGCGCCGAGCGCGGCCCACTGGTCATAGTCGCCGGCGACGCCACGGGTGTAGCACATCGCATTGATCGAACTGGAACCGCCCAGCACCTTGCCGCGCGGCCACCACAGCACGCGGTTGTCGAGCTGCGCTTCGGCAGCGGTGTGGTAATCCCAGTTGACCCGCTTGTTGTTGACCAGCTTGGCCAGGCCGGCGGGCATGTGGATGAAGGGATGGCTGTCGCGCGGGCCGGCTTCGACCAGCAGCACCCGGGCGTCGGGATCGGCGGACAGGCGATTGGCGAGGACGCAGCCGGCGGAGCCGGCACCGATGATGATGTAATCGAACACGTTGCCTGCGCCTTGCCCGTGGAGACTGCCCTACAGCCGAGCGACCGTAAGGGGGGCCATTAGAGCAAATGCTCCCGCCCGACGGTGCGGGGCCGGGCCGGCCCGGCGACCGCGCCTGCGGCCGCTCCCGCGGCAACTTCACGCCTTGTCGGGCGCTCCCCTATCATCCGCCCAACCCACAGCGCGCCGGCCGGCCGCGAGGACACCGGAACATGGCGACAGGCGGGCACGGCGAGGGCGCGGTCACTGACGGCCCGGGCCAAGGTGGCCGGGGCATGGATGGCCGGGGCATGGGTGGCCGCGGCGGTCACCTGCGAAGCTTCCAGGCCGCACTGCGCGAGTCGCCGCCGCTGTGGTGGTCGCTGCTGTACTTCTTCTGCCTGCTGTGCGGCTACTACGTGCTGCGCCCGGTCCGCGACGCCATGGGTGCCTCGGGCGACATCGCCACGGTATTTCCGCAGGCCAGCATCGACTGGGCGACTGCGCACGGCTTCGCCTTGAAGGACTTCACGCTGCAGGTGCTGTTCACCGGCACCTTCCTGACGATGGTGCTGCTGCAGCCGGTGTATGGGGCGCTGGTGTCGCGCTTCCCGCGCCGGGTCTTCCTGCCGGCGGTGTACCTGGTCTTCATCGCCTGCCTGCTGGGTTTCTACTGGGCCTTCGACCACGACGTGCCGGGGCGCGGCGCGGTGTTCTTCATCTGGGTGGCGGTGTTCAACCTGTTCGCGGTGGCCGTGTTCTGGAGCTTCATGGCCGACGTGTTCGACAACGATCACGCCAAGCGCCTGTACGGCTACATCGGCGCCGGTGGCACGATCGGCGCGCTGGTCGGCCCGCTGCTGACGAGCAGCCTGGTCGGGACGCTGGGCGTGGCCAACCTGCTGCTGGTGTCGGCCGGTTTCCTGGCGGTGTGCCTGCTGTGCATCCTGCAACTGCGCAAGTGGGCGATCCGGCGCGAGCAGCTCACAGGCAGCGTCGACGGCGAGGCCGCCATGGGCGGCTCGATCGTGGCCGGCCTGCGCCTGGTGTGGCAGCGGCCGCTGCTGCGCGCGCTGGCGATCACCGTGTTCTTCGGCGTCGGCGTCGGCACGCTGCTCTACAACGAGCAGGCGGCGATCGTGAAGGCGTTCTACCCCGACGCACGCGCGGCGACGCGTTACTACTCCATCATCGACGGCGCGGTGAACACCGTGACCATCCTGGTGCAACTGCTGCTCACCCGCTTCCTGCTGCGCCGGTACGGGGTCGGGCCGACGCTGCTGATTCCGGCCTTCGCCATTCTCGGCGGCTACGCGATGCTGGCGCTGTCGCCGGTGCCGCTGCTGGTGGCGATGGTGCAGGTGGCCACGCGCGCCGGCGAGTTCTCGCTGGCCAAGCCCGGCCGCGAGACGATCTACACCCGCGTCGACCGCGAATCGCGCTACAAGGCCAAGGCGGTCATCGACACCGTGGTCTATCGCGGCGGCGACCTGACGTTCGTCTGGCTGCACAAGGCGCTGTCGGTGTTCGGCTCGCGGCTGGTGTTCGTGGCCGGCATGGCCGTGGCGCTGGGCCTGACCTTCGGTGCCTGGAAGGTGATCCGTGCGCAGCGCACGCTGCCCGACGATTCGAGCTCGTCGTGAAGGCCGGGCGGCCGGCGTAAGCTGCGCGCTGACGTCATGGAGGAAGCGGCATGCCCTTGCTCGCAGTGGTACTGATCGCGCTGGTGGCGCTGCTGCACCTGGGCTTCCTGGTGCTGGAGATGTTCCTGTGGACCCGGCCCTTGGGCCTGAAGGTCTTCCGCCAGTCGCGCGAGAAGGCCGAACAGTCGAAGGTGCTCGCCGCCAACCAGGGGCTGTACAACGGTTTCCTCACCGCCGGCCTGGTGTGGTCGATCGCGGGACATCGCAGCGATGTGGCGCTGTTCTTCCTCGGCTGCGTGGTCGTGGCCGGCGTGTACGGCGCGGCCACGGTGAATCGCCGCATCTTCTTCGTCCAGGCGCTGCCGGCGCTGGCGGCAATCGTGGCGGTGTGCGTGGGCTGACGTAGTAGTCGCCCGGACCGGGATGTCGAATCCAGGCCCCCGCGGACGACTATCCGGTAGGCGGCGCGAACGGGCCGCCCCTGCCGCGCCCCGGCGCAATCCTCACAGGAGCCGACAATGAAATACGCATGCCTGATCTACGACGACGAGAAGCTGTTCGACGCCATGCCCAAGGACGAGGTCGACGCCATCCTCGGCGAGTACTTCGCCCTTTCCGACGAACTGGGCCAGAGCGGCCACCTGCTCGGTGGCCAGGCTCTGCTACCGGTCAGCAGCGCGACCGTCGTGCGGGTCCGCCAGGGCCGCACCTCCACCACCGATGGTCCGTACGCGGAGACCAAGGAGCAGCTGGGCGGCTTCTTCCTGATCGAGGCGCGCGACCTCGACGAGGCCATCCGCATCGCTGCACGCATCCCGTCGGCGCGGTTCGGCAGCGTCGAGGTGCGGCCGGTGATGGAGTTCGAGCGGTAGCTGCGTGAGCGACCTCGGCGACCGCAGTGGCGACCCGGTCCGCGACCGGCTGGACGCCGTCTACCGGCTCGAATCGCGCCGTGTTCTGGCCACGCTGATCCGCCTCCTCGGCGACTTCGACCTCGCCGAGGAGGCGCTCCACGACGCGTTCCGTGCCGCGATCGAGCAATGGCCGCTGCAGGGTGTACCGGAGCAGCCACGCGCCTGGCTGGTGTCGGCCGGGCGCTTCAAGGCGATCGACAGCCTGCGCAGGCGCGCACGCTTCGACGCATCGCTGACGCAGATCGCCGACCGGCTCTACAGCGACATCGGTGACGGCGCCGCCCTCGACGAGGACGTGGAGGACGACCGCCTGCGCCTGATCTTCACCTGCTGCCACCCGGCCTTGTCCGCCGATGCGCAGGTCGCCCTCACGCTGCGCGAAGTCTGCGACCTGACCACCGAGGAGATCGCGCGTGCGTTCCTGATTTCCGCGCCGACGGTGGCGCAGCGCATCGTCCGCGCAAAATCCAAGATCCGCCAGGCGCAAATCCCGTACCAGGTGCCGTCCCGAGACGAGCTGCCGCAGCGCATCGACAACGTGCTGCAGGTGATCTACCTCGTCTTCAACGAGGGCTACGCGGCGACGTCGGGCGAGTCGCTGACGCGCCACGATCTTTGCTGCGAGGCAATCCGCCTGGGCCGGTTGCTGGTGGAACTGCTGCCCGACCCGGAGACGCTGGGGCTGCTGGCGCTGATGCTGCTGCACGAGTCGCGGCGGCCGGCGCGCGCGACCGCCGGCGGCGACCTGGTGCTGCTCGACGAGCAGGACCGCAGCCTGTGGGACCGACCGTTGATCGCCGAAGGGCTGGCGCTGGTGCAGCGGATCCGCGCGTCGCGCCGGTTTGGCCCGTACAGCCTGCAGGCCTCGATCGCCGCGATCCATGCCGCCGCCGCGAGCGCCGAGCACACCGACTGGGCACAGATCGTCGCGCTCTACGAACTGCTGCTGCGTGCCGACCCCTCGCCGGTGGTCGAGCTCAACCGTGCCGCCGCGCTGGCGATGCGCGACGGGCCTGCCGCGGGGCTGGCCCTGGTCGAGGCCTTGCTTGCGCGTGGCGAACTGCATCAATACCTGCTGGCGCACTCGGCACATGCCGACCTGTGCCGACGGTTGGGACGAACCGCACAGGCACGTGCGTCCTACCTGCGCGCGCTGGAACTGACGCGGCAGGCGCCGCAGCGGCGCTTCATCGAGCGCAGGCTGCGCGAACTGGATGGATGACGGCGCGACCCAACATGGCCGCTTCTGGCCGATAGCGGACAGGGCCAATGCTAGAGTTGCCGGTCCGGAAGGAGAGGGATTTTTTGATGGAGACCTCAGGCAAGACGATGCAATTGCGATGTCGCTGCGGGGCGGTGATGGGCGAGATGGACACCAGCCGTGCTTACACGCGGGCAACCTGCTACTGCAAGGACTGTCGTGCCTACGCACGTTTCCTGGGGCAGCCGGGCGTGCTGGATGCCAGCGGCGGCACCGACATCGTCGCGATGGCACCGGCAGCCGTGCGCTTCACTGCCGGCTCCGAGCACATTGTCTGCATGTCGCTCAGTCCGAACGGACTGCTGCGCTGGTACGCATCCTGCTGCCGCACGCCGCTCGGCAATACGCCGCGCGAACCGAAGATCCCCTACGCGGGCCTCGTGACGGCCTGCTTCGATGCTGCGCCGGAGGTGGCGAACAAGGCGTTTGGGCCGCCCGGTCGGATCGTGCTGAGCAACAAGTCAGCCACCGCGCCGGTCAGCGCCACGCCGCTCGCCTTCATTACCGGCGCGTTGCGCATCTTCGCCGGCATCATCGGCGTTCGCTTGCGCCGCGAGCGCGCCACGCCATTCTTCGACGCCAGCGGTCGTCCATTGCGCGAGCCGGAGGTGGTCAGTCGCGACCAACGTGCTGCGCTGGAGCGGGATGCTGCCTGACAACCGCGCGGAGGAGGCGGGCTGGATGGATGCCGCGGACGGATGCGCAAGAGGCCTTCGCTCTGGCAAAGTGGATAGAGGGGAATCCGGGGTCCGTTCCAATGTCCGTAGCATCCGCGCTGCGCTTCCGCTGGCCGTGGCGCGACTATCAGGCGCGCGTTCTGAAAGTGCTCGACGGTCATCTGACCGACGGTCGCCTCCATATCGTGGCCGCACCGGGTTCGGGAAAAACCGTGCTTGGCCTGGAGGTATTCCGTCGGTTGGGCTTGCCGGCGCTGGTGCTCTCGCCGACGCGCACCATTCGCGACCAGTGGATCGAGCGCCTGCGCGATTTCCTTCCGGAGGGCGAAGATCCGTTTGCCCAGCCATGGCAAAGTCGCGACGTCGACGCTCCGGGGTTTTTCAATTCGCTCACCTATCAGGCGCTGCATAGCCGCACGCGCACGCAGTCGCAGGATCTGGAGGGCGCCGAGGCCGAGGAGCTCGAGTCGGACACCGAGGGTGACGGCCCGAGCCGGGAGGAGATCGGCGAAGTCGCAGCACGACTGAAGGCGGCTGGCATCCGGGTGCTGATCCTGGACGAGGCGCATCACCTGCGCGCGGAATGGTGGGCGGCATTGCGGACCCTCATTCAATGCCTGGGCGATGTGACCCTGGTGTCTCTGACGGCCACGCCACCGTACGACGTGGCAGGTCAGGAGTGGGGCCGCTACGTCGAGCTGTGCGGGCCGATCGACGAGGAGATTTCGGTCCCCGAACTGGTGAAGGCGGGCACGCTGTGCCCCCATCAGGATTACCTCTGGCTGGTGCGCTGCGAGGGGGGAGATGCCGCTCGGCTCAGGCAGCACCGGGCACGTGTGGTGAGCCTGCTCAACGAGCTGTTGATCGATGCGGGTTTCCTCGACGACTGCCGCGGGCATGCTTGGGTAACGGCGCCGGAAGCGCACAGTCCCGAGCTCGTCGAGTTGCCACGCGAAGCGATGGCCCTGTGTGCGTTCCTGAACCATGCCGGTCGTCCGCCAGGTGCGCTGATGCGGGCAGCAGACCTGGAAGTGGCGGACCTGCCGCGCATGGACGAGCGCGAATGGGAGCGGCTGCTGAACCTGTACCTGTTCGGCGCTGGCTGGCCCGCCGGCGCCGAAACCGCAGAGCGCCGCCAGCGTCTCGGGCGTCGCCTCCGCGCCGACGAGTTGCTGTGGAAACGCGAACTGGCCTTGGCCGGTGCCGGGCGGCGCTGGCCGCGATTGTCCATGGACGCCGCCAAGGCCGATGCCTGCGTCGATATCCATCTGCTGGAGTCAAGGGTCCGCGGCGAGGACCTGCGCCAGGTCATCCTGACCGACTACATCCGCGACGAGGAATACGCCCAGCCGGTGCAGGGTGCGCTGTCGCTGGGAGCGTGGCCGGTGTTCTTCCGTCTCGCCGGTAGCGCCAGTCAGTGCCGGCACGGCGCCATCGCACTGCACACGGGTCGCTTGAGCATCGTCCATCGCGATCTGCTGGATGCATTCAGGGCGCTGTCGGAGACGCCACAACTGCAGGTCCTGGACGTGCCCGCGCTGGCCGACTATGTCGAAGTGCGCTCGCTCGGCGACCGGCGCCTGACTCGCTCGTTCACCCGGATGCTGGTCGACGGTCAGGTGCAGGTGCTGGTCGGGACCCGGGCACTGCTTGGCGAGGGCTGGGACGCGCCACCGGTGAACTCGTTGATCCTTGCCAGTGCGATCGGATCGTTCATGACCACGAACCAGATGCGCGGCCGTGCCATCCGCACCGATCGTGGGCAGCCGGACAAGGTCGCCTCCATCTGGCACCTCGCCGCTTTCGCCTCCGTCGCCGACGAGTACTGGGACCTGCGCGACCTGGAGGACATGCGTACGCGTTTCGAAACCTTCGTCGGGCTGGCCCATGATCGCCCGGTGATCGAGGGTGGCCTGTCGCGTCTTCGGCCGGGCTTCATGAGCGATGGCACGTTGCGGACGCCGATCGACGAGGCCTGCGAGAACAAGGACATGGCGTCGAGGCTGGTCGCGATTTCCGACATCGCCCGCCGTTGGCAGGACGCCGCGGATCTCGGTCAGGTCGGCCAGGTCTCGCCCAGCGTCGATGTACCCAAGCCGCCGCGCTTCAATCCGCTCGACTTCCGCGGGACGCTGGCCGCACTGTTGTTGCAGCTCGTATGGATCGCGCTGGGCGCATTCGTTTCCGCGTTGCAGTTCCTCGGAGCGCGCTCCAGCAGCCTGGCGGCGCTCGTGCCGGTGCTGCTGATCGCCACCGCGCTTGCGTTCGTCGCTACCGGTCCACGCTTGTGGCGGGTGATGCGGCTGTACCTAAGGTACCTCCCGGTCGACGGTGCGGTCCGGGGAATCAGCCTGGCCGTTCGCGATGCGCTCTGCGACTGCGCACTGCTCCCCGCGAGCCTCAGGCATGCGCAGATTCTCGTTGGCGAGCGTTTCGACGGCGGTGTCTACGTCGCCCTGCGCAGTGGCAGCCTGGCGGAACGGGCGCTGTTCGCCGACTGCGTCGGAGAGGTCCTGGCGCCGATCGAGCATCCGCGCTACATCATCACTCGCAGGCTCTCCCGCAGGGTCGGCCGCGAGCTTGACTATCACGCCGTTCCCGCAGTGCTCGGTTCCCGCGCCGAACGCGCGCAGGCGTTCCTCAAGGCCTGGCAGCGACACGTATCGGGGGCCGAGCTGCACTACACCCGCAACGACTACGGCAGGAGTGTCCTGCTGCGTGCGCGGTTGCGCGCCTTCTCCGCAGCATCCCAGTCAGCGGCCAGGCGGATGGACCGGTGGCTGTGACACGTTCCGTTCGCGACCACGGGGACGGTCGCCGCTACTCACACGCTAGTCCGGGGAGACTTGTGAAGCGCCTATCCTTGCTCTTGACCACCTGCCTCACCTGCGCGACTGCCTCGGCACTTCCACCACCGCTTCCACCGCCGCCGATGCCACGCGACGTGCGCAACGCACAGATCGTCTCGCAGGAGCCCAAGCCCACCTATCCACGCGAACTCATCTGTTCGGGACTCGCAGCGACGACGACCCTCGTCCTGCTCGTGAACACAGCGGGCGTAGTAGTCGACCCCCTGGTGGAAAAGAGCAGCGGAAACCGGTTGTTTGATACGGCTGCCATGGTGGCCGCGAGGCAGTGGCGGTTCTCTCCATCGACGGAGCGTGGCGTCCCCGTGCCATCGCGGGTTCGCATCCCAGTCGATTTCGTATCGGGCAAGAAGGCGGACTACTGCTCCGCGATCCTTTTGACGCTCGCTGCCGCTCCAGGGAGGCGGAAGTTCTCGGCAGGCGGCCCGGTCTTTGCGGAAGTGAAGTTCCAGCCTCCAAGGCCGATGACACTGGTGGCCAGTTGGGAGAGGGAGGAGGGCGATGGCTTCGTCCTCGTCGGGGAGGAGAGTCGCGCTCTGGTTCCGGCGCGAAACGACTACATCTTCCTCTTCGACTCCACGCAGGCAGAAGGCAGGTATCGCGTAAGGATGACTGCGGAAGACGGCTATTCTGCCGAGGCTGAATTCTCGGTGAGGTGACTGTCCGTCATCTGGCAGTCGCTCGGCGGGGGCCGAATAGGCTGGGATGCAAGTGGAGCGCAGGCCGCGACGCTGGGGCTGCTCAATTCTGGGGACTTGGATGACAGTCGTAGCTCAGGAACATGACCGGACCTGCAGGTCCGTCTACCACTTGGGTGCCATGCACAACCATATGGCAGCTTGCACCTTTATCGTTTGCATGGCCCTGGCTGTATCGGCATGCCAACAGAAGCAGCCCGCCACGCAGATCGATACCCCGGAACGAAAGTCAGCGCTCAGTTCAGGCGGGGCACGCAGTCTTCCGCCAGGCGCAAGGACAATCATCCGGACCAGTCGGGAAAGAATCGACTTGGGTGAGTATTACGATCCGAGCTACTACAGCATCGCCTATCCAGGCGGAGATGTCCCAAATGATCGGGGCGTTTGCACCGACGTTGTCATACGCGCGTACAGACACATTGGGATCGACTTCCAGCAGCTGATCCACGAAGACATGAGCAAGAGTTTTTCCGCCTATCCAAAGCTCTGGAGAAACAAGTCAACGGACAGGAATATCGACCATCGACGGGTGCCAAACATCGAGACGTTCCTGAGTCGTGAGGGCGCATCACTGCCGATCAGTTCCCAGGCGTCCGACTACCTCCCCGGGGATCTGGTGACGTGGCGCCTCGCTGGCGGACTTCCGCATATCGGAATCGTCTCGGATCGCGTCGTGCACCGAAGCGACAGGCCGCTGATCATTCACAACATCGGTGCTGGCACTGCAGAGGACGACATTCTTTTCACTTATCAGATTTCCGGTCATTTCCGCTATTTTCCGGATGGCACCTCACCATTCATTCAAGCAGAGGGGCCGGTCAGGTAGTGCCCGTCCTGTCGGCTCGTCGATTGTGTTGGGCGGTGCAATCGTTGGGCAGGTCTGGCCCTCGCCACGAAGCACTTTATCCGCCGATCACATGCACCTTGGGCTTTCCGTCGACCTGTTCGAACCGAAATCGATAAACCAAGGTTACTGGCTGCGGAATGCCTTTGCCGCCGTCGCAGCTGGCCACGGCCCGTTCCTTGTCTTTCGCGTTACGGAACACACAGCGCAGTGCAGGGTCGAATTTCCAGGTCTTGGCCGCCGTTTCCGACGCGGCCAGGAACTCGGGTTCCGCACTGGTGGCACAGAACTCAGAGGCCGACGCTTTGGCAACAACGGTCACAGCGCCCTTCTCGTCGATGCCCACCCTCAGGCACACCGTGCGCGGGGGCAGGTGCAGGCCGAGCAGGTTTGGCGGGTAGCTCGGATGTGCATTCTTCATGTCGTCCAGCGGCATCAGGAACGACTCGTTATCCGCCAGCACCAGGCGATCGCCCTGGGTGGCGGTACCGGCCACCGGTGCCGGCGTCGTCGTCACGGTCTGCGCATGTGGCAATGCTGCGTGGCCGCAGAGCACGGCCGCGGTACATCCCAGTGTCACCCACCTGGTCATCGTTTCTCTCCTGTTAGATAGCGTGGGGCTGGTTGCGCCAACCCGGAGTGCACCGCTTGTAAGCGAGCCAGCCCCCGGCTGCCTCGTATACAGCCGAACGCAACGGCATCGTCCTATCCGGCCACGGGCGCAAGACAGGTGAGCCGCCCCGGGGGATAAGGCCGCGTTGGCCGTCCTTTTGCATGAAATGCGCGGACCGTCGGGGGACCGGTTGAAACCGAAGCCGATAGCAGTCGTCGAGCAGGCGGCAGTCCGTGCGCCCGCTGGCGGCAAGGCCTCGGCGCAGGGTACCTTTCGCCTGCCCAGCTCGAGGACCGGTCATGCCCGAGGTATCCCGTCGTCAGTTCCTGGCTTCCACTGCCGCCGTGATGGCGGCGCCCTTCATCAGCACCAGTTCCACCCGTGCCCGTGCGCAGGAGTCGGGCAAGCTCGGTGTCGCCATCTGCGGCCTGGGCAAGCTAAGTACGGACCAGATCGCACCGGCGCTGATGAAGACCAGCCACTGCCGCCTCGCCGGCATCGTCACCGGTACCCCGGCCAAGGCCGAGGCCTGGAAGGCGAAGTACGGCATGCCCGCGGGCAACGTGTATTCGTACGACACGATGGATCGGATGGCGGACAACGCCGACATCGACCTGGTCTATGTCGTGACGCCCAACGCGCTGCATGCGCAGCACACGATCCAGGCCGCGCAGGCCGGCAAGCACGTGTTCTGCGAGAAGCCGCTGGAAATATCGGTCGAGCGCTGCCAGCAGATGATCGATGCCTGCCGCAACGCCGGCCGCCTGCTCGGCACCGCGTACCGCTGCCAGTATGATCCGCACCATCTGGAATGCATCCGGCTGGTGCGCGAAGAAGTGTTCGGCAAGCCCACCATCGTCCAGGCCGGCTTCGCCATCGACGTCGGCGCGCCCGATCAATGGCGCCTCAAGCGCGCTCTGGCGGGCGACGGCGCGCTGATGGACGTCGGCATCTACGCATTGCAGGCCACGCGCTATCTGACGGGCGAGGAGCCGATGGCCGTGTCCGCGCTGGAGACCAGGACCGACCCGGTGAAGTTCGCCGAGGTCGACGAGAGCATCGTCTGGACCACGAAGCTCCCCAGTGGTGTGGTCGCGTATTGCAGCACCAGCTACAAGGCCGGCCGCATCCAGAACCTGCGCGTCAACGCCGAGCGTGGCTGGTTCGAGCTTGATCCGGCATTTTTCTACGGCGGCAACCACGGGCGGCGTAGCGACGGCAAGGAGATCCGCTTCCCCGAGATCGACCTGTTCGCCGCCGAGATGGACGACTTCGCCCGTTGCATCCTCGAACGCAGGCCCACGAAGGTTCCCGGCGAGGAAGGCCTGCGCGACGTACGAATCATGCAGGCCATCTACGAGTCGGTGCGGACAGGAAAGACGGTGTCGTTGGTTTGACGGGTTTCGTGCACTTTTCGCCAGCTGGGAGGTTCGGATGAAGCGGGTTACAGGTATCGGCGGCATCTTCTTCAACGCCAGGGATCCAGTCGCATTGCGTGCCTGGTACAAGCAGCACCTGGGGATCGATGTCCAGGAATGGGGTGGCGCGGCATTCACGTGGGCGGATGCATCGGGAAATCCCACGGGCGGGACGACCATCTGGTCCATCGGCGCCGCCGATGGCGGGCACTTCGCACCGAGCCAGTCGACCTTCATGGTCAACTATCGCGTCGAAGACCTCGCCGCGCTGCTTCAGGCCCTTCGCGACGAAGGATGCAACGTCCTGGAGAAGACGGACGATTCCGAATACGGGAAGTTCGGCTGGGTCATGGACCCGGAGGGCAACAAGATCGAACTCTGGCAGCCCCCTGCGGGGCAGTGAGGAGGAGGTCGCGCATGGACCGGTTCACCGGCGGTTGTCTTTGCGGTGACGTCAGGATCGTGGCATCCGGACGCCCATATCGGGTTGGCCTTTGCCACTGCCTCGACTGTCGCAAGCATCACGGCGCCCTGTTTCACGCGTCCGCGATTTTTCCCCAGGATGCGGTGACGATCGAGGGCGAGACTCGCGACTACGCCGGGCGTCATTTCTGTCCCCGCTGCGGCTCGACCGTCTTCGGGCGCAGCGCGGACGAGATCGAAGTGAACCTGGGGTCGCTGGATGGCCCGGACCAGCTGATGCCGACCTACGAAAGCTGGATCGTGCGCCGCGAGTCCTGGTTGCCGCCGTTTCCGTTGACGAGACGCTACGAGCGCGACCGTGATGCCACGGGTCGCTTCGAGGAGTAGCGGGCGCGCTTCGAGGAGCCGTTACGAGACGAACGCCGCAATTCCGCGTCCGCCATCAGTTCGGATGACCTATGCCGACGCGCGCCTCGGCGACACCCACATCGCGATGCGTGCGCGAAACACCACGTCGCCGGCATCGTCGCTGACGGTCACGCTGACCGGAAGTTCATAGCCGCTTGCGGCCTCGACCACAGGGATGTCCGGCGCGGCCACGCCGTGCATGGTGCCTGTCGCCTTCTTCAGGTACTCGACGGTCATGCCCTTGGGGATCCAGCGCATGCTGGCCGGGATCGTCGCGTCGGTCATGACGCCGGCGCTGAGCTCGGCCAGGTTGCACAGCGCGATCGCGTGCACGGTGCCGATATGGTTGTGGACACGGCGGCGGTCGCGGATACGTACCTCGCAGCGACCGGGCTCGAGCGCGACGAATTGCGGCGCGATCGTGGCGAAGTAGGGCGCCTTGAAGCAGACCGCGCGCGAGAACAGCCAGTGGCCGGCCGGCCAGCGGGTGATGCGGCGGTACAGCGCGAGGATGGGCGCGGACACGGGTATTCGGGCTCCTTGTGTCAGATACGACAACGGCGGGACATGCCCGCCGTTGTCTCTCATTTGCAACCGCCTCAAGCGGCGGCGCGGCTGTCGTGCTGCAGGTTGCGGTAACCGGCCGAGCGCAGCTCCTCGCTGTCGAAGTCATCGACGCTGATGGTGTCGATGGTCATCTCGCGCAGCTCTTCGAGCTGGCGACGCTCGTCGGCGGTGATCCAGCCTTCGCGCACGCCTTCGTCCAGCTGCGAGGCGAAATCATGGGCCTCGATGTCGCTGTTCTTGAGCGCCTTGAGGAACTTGCGCTCCACCGGCTCGGCCAGGATCGCCTTCTGCAGGTAGCTGTTGATGCGGCCGGCCGGGTTGTTCTCCGTCGGCGTCATGAAGATGCCGGAGGCGAGGCGGTCGCGCGCTTCGTTCGGCGACATCAGCAAGGACGCGGTCTTGTGGCCGAGGCGATCGCTCGGCGCCTGTGCGCGGCGGCCCCACGGGAACACCAGCATCCACAGCAGCCAGCCGACCGGACGGATCGGGAAGTTGCGCAGCGCCGCCGAGAAGGCGATCTCGATCTTGTGCACGCTGTTGTGCACCGACCACGCCAGCAGCGGCTGGTCGGACACCGGACGGCCCTGGTCCTCGTAGCGCTTGAGCATCGCGCTGACGATGTAGAGGTGGCTGAGCACGTCGCCCAGGCGGCCCGACAGCGATTCCTTGAACTTGAGCTTGCCGCCGAGCAGCAGCATCGAGGTGTCGGCCATCAGCGCCAGCGCCGCCGAGTAGCGGTTGAGCTTGCGGTAATAGCGACGGGTGTAGGCATCGCCCGGGGCAGCGCCGTACCTGGCGTTGACCAGGCCGTACCACCAACTGCGCACGGCATTGGAGATGGCGAAGCCGATGTGGCCGAACAGGTTCTTGTCGAACTCGCGCAGGCGCTCGTCCGGATCGGGCAGCGTGGCCGCCTTCATTTCCTTGAGCACCCACGGATGGCACAGGATCGCGCCCTGGCCGAAGATCATCAGGGAGCGCGTCATGATGTTGGCGCCCTCCACCGTGATCGCGATGGGCGAGGCCTGCCAGCCACGGCCGAGGTAGTTCTTCGGTCCGAGGATGATGCCCTTGCCGCCATGGATGTCCATCGCGTCCTGCGCGGCTTCGCGGCCCATCTCGGTGCAGTGGTACTTGGAGATCGTCGACGGCACGGCCGGCAGTTCGCCACGCGCGACCGCCGCGGCCGACGCCTCGGCCAGCGCACTGGCGGCGTAGGCATTGCCGGCGATGCGCGCCAGCGCTTCCTCGACACCTTCGAAGCGGCCGACCGACAGGCCGAACTGCTTGCGGATGCGCGCATAGGCACCGGTGACCACCGCGGCCATCTTGGCGCCGCCGCTGGCGGTGGAGGGCAGGGTGATCGAGCGGCCGATCGACAGGCACTCCACCAGCATCTGCCAGCCCTTGCCGGCGTAGGCTTCGCCGCCGATCAGCTGGCTCAGCGGGATGAACACTTCGCGGCCGTGGATCGGCCCGTTCTGGAACGGCGAGTTGAGCGGGAAGTGGCGGCGGCCGATCTCGACACCGGCGGTGTCGCGCGGCAGCAGCGCCAAGGTGATGCCGATGTCCTTCTGGTCGCCGATCAGGCCGTCCGGGTCGTACATGCGGAAGGCCAGGCCGATGAGCGTCGCCACCGGCGCCAGGGTGATGTAGCGCTTGTCGAAGGTCAGCTTGACGCCGACCACGCGCGCGCCGTTCCACTCACCGGTGGTGACGATGCCGTAGTCCGGGATCGAGGTCGCATCCGAGCCGGCCCACGGACCGGTCAGGCCGAAGCAGGGCACTTCGCGGCCATCGGCCAGGCGCGGCAGGTAGTAGTCCTTCTGCTCCTGGGTGCCGTAGTGCAGCAGCAGTTCGGCCGGGCCGAGCGAGTTGGGCACGCCGACGGTGGAGCTGACCACCGAGGAGATCGACGCCAGCTTCTGGATGACCTTGTGGTTGCCCAGCGCCGAGAAGCCCAGGCCGCCGTACTCCTTGGGCACGATCATGCCGAAGAACTTGTTCTTCTTGATGAACTCCCACACCGGCGGGGTCAGGTCGGCATGGACGTGGGTGATCTCCCAGTCGTTGATCATCCGGCACAGTTCTTCGGTCGGTCCGTCGAGGAAGGCCTGCTCGTCCGCGCTCAGGGTCGGCTTGGCCTGGTTCAACAGCACGTTCCAGTCCGGCTTGCCGGAGAACAGCTCGCCCTCGAAACCGACCGTGCCGGCTTCCAGTGCGACGCGCTCGGTTTCCGACAGCGGCGGCAGGATCTTGGTGTAGAAGCCCAGCAGCGGCTTGGTGATGAAGGGCAGGCGGAACTGCGGCAGCAGCAGCGGCACCGCGATCAGCGCGGTGAAGAAGGCGGCAACCAGGGTGGCCGCGCCGTTGGCGCCCAGCAGCCAGCAGGCCACCAGCGCCGTCGCGGTCAGCGCCGCCCAGACCGGCAGGCGCAGCCGGTGATAGGCGGCGATGGCGCCGACCAGCAGGAAGGCAATGAAAGGAATCGCAATACTCATGACAACGCTCCAGCGGCGATGACGAAGTCTGCACAAGGCAGGCTAACCATTGAGTTGAGGCGAAGCGACCGTGGCGAAAGGGCCGGCCCCGCGGACGCCGGGGAAGGGCCATTCAAGCAACTGCATCAAACGCTCAACATACGGCCGAGTATGGTAAGGTTCGGCGGTCGCTGTCAAGGAAGTGGAAGCGGAGTCGCGAACCCGGCGCGGCCCCGGTCCGGCCCGGCGCGGGCTGGACGACGCCGATCCCGGGAGGGAAGCCAGCGTAACGTGCTTGTTCTGGCCGTTTCAGGGCCCCGAGGGCACTACGGTGTTTCCTGATCCGCCCTGGGTTCCCGTTCCGTTGCATATGCATACTGTTCCCGCCGGTGCCGTATGGTTAAACTTGTCGCCTATGAGCTCGACCGCGCACCCCAAGCAAGACCGCCCCGGACAGGCCCGTAACGGCTCCGGAACCGAACGTACCGGTCGCCTCAGCGCAGACGACTGGGCCCAGGCCGCGCTCGACCTGATCGCCGAACAGGGGGTCGCCGCGGTTGCGGTCGAACCGCTGGCGCGCCGGCTGGGCGTGACCAAGGGCAGCTTCTACTGGCACTTCCCCTCGCGCGACGCCCTGCTGGTGGCGGCGCTGGAGCGCTGGGAGAAGGTCGAGCAGGAGACCGTCTTCGGCCAGCTCGAACCCATTTCCGATCCGCGTGAGCGCCTGCGCGCGCTGTTCACCCTGGTCGCGCACGAGTTCAAGTCGCACGTCATCTATTCCGAGCTGCTCAAGGCGCTCGACCACCCGGCCGTGCAGCCGGTGATCGGGCGCGTCTCCGAGCGCCGCCTGGACTACCTCACCGCATCGTTCCGCCAGGCCGGCCTGGCCCGCACCGATGCCCAGCATCGCGCCCGCCTGCTCTACGCCGCCTACGTCGGCTTCCTGCAGCTGAACCTGCAACTGCACCAGGCGCGCATGCAGCACGACGAATTCGAGGCCTATGTCGAGCACATGATGGCCACGCTGATCCCTTCTTCTTGATAGACCAGCTCCCCGCTGGAGGATGTTTGCAAATGAATGCGATTTCCCATGACGTTTCCAAGCACGACGTCTCGAAACCTGCCATTGCGCCGGGGAGCGAAGGCAGCAAGCTGGCCGAACTCAATGCCTGGGTCGCCCAGGTCGCCGCGCTGACCCGGCCCGATGCGATCGTCTGGTGCGACGGCAGCGATACCGAGAGCGCCGCGCTGATCAAGCAGATGCAGGCCGACGGCACCCTGGTCAAGCTCAACGAACGGACCCACCCGAACAGCTGGCTGCACCGCTCGCACCCGGAAGACGTCGCCCGCGTCGAGCACCTGACCTTCGTGTGCACGAGCGAGCAGGAAGACGCCGGCCCGAACAACCACTGGATGTCGCCGGCCGACGGCCACAAGCAGATGGACGCGCTGTTCGAAAGCTGCATGCAGGGCCGCACGATGTACGTGGTCCCGTACTGCATGGGCCCGATCGATTCGCCGCTGTCGCGTTGCGGCGTGGAGATCACCGACAGCCCGTACGTGGTCGCCAACATGCGCATCATGACCCGCATGGGCGCACCGGCGCTGGCGCGCATCGAGCGCGAAGGCCAGCAGGGCGGCGAGTTCGTCCGCGGCCTGCATTCGATCGGCGAGCTCGATCCCGAGCGCCGCTTCATCATGCATTTCCCGGAAGAGCTGACGATCAAGTCGTTCGGCTCCGGCTACGGCGGCAACGCGCTGCTGGGCAAGAAGTGCCACGCCCTGCGCATCGCCTCGCACCAGGCCCGTTCGGAAGGCTGGCTGGCCGAGCACATGCTGATCCTCGGCCTGGAGAATCCGCAGGGCGAGACCCATTACGTGGCGGCAGCATTTCCGTCGGCCTGCGGCAAGACCAACCTGGCCATGCTGATTCCGCCGGAGGGCTACCGTGCCCAGGGCTGGAAGGTGTGGACGGTCGGCGACGACATCTGCTGGATGCGCCCCGGCGCCGACGGCCGCCTGTACGCGATCAACCCGGAATCGGGTTTCTTCGGCGTCGCCCCGGGCACCTCCGACAAGTCCAACCCGAACGCGCTGGCTTCGATCCAGCACGACACCATCTTCACCAACGTCGGCGTCACCGCCGACAACCAGCCGTGGTGGGAAGGCCTCGACAACGGCCAGGCGCCGGTTACCGACTGGCGCGGCAATGCCTACGACGCCGCCAAGGGCCCGGCTGCACACCCGAACTCGCGCTTCACCGTGTCGGCCAGGCAGTGCCCGAGCTATTCGGAGCAGGCCGAGAACCCGGCCGGCGTGCCGATCAGCGCGATCGTCTTCGGCGGTCGCCGCGCCTCGCTGGTGCCGTTGGTGTTCGAAGCACGCGACTGGGCGCACGGCGTCCTGGTCGGCGCCGCGATGGGCTCGGAAACCACCGCAGCCGCCACCGGCGCGGTCGGCGTGATGCGCCGCGATCCGATGGCGATGAAGCCGTTCTGCGGCTACAACTTTGCCGACTACTTCAGCCATTGGCTGTCGTTCGACAAGGCCGGCGCGAAGCTGCCGAAGATCTTCCACGTCAACTGGTTCCGCAAGGGCGACAACGGCAAGTTCCTGTGGCCGGGTTTCGGCGACAACCTGCGCGTGCTGGAGTGGATGATCCAGCGCGTGAAGGGCGAGGCCGGTTCGGTCGAAACGCCGATCGGGCATCTGCCGGCCGAAGGCGATCTCAACCTCGACGGCCTCGCGCTGAGCGAGGAGGCACGCGCCAAGCTGTTCGGCTTCGACCATGCCGGTTGGCAGGCCGAGTTCGCCGGCATCGGCGAGTACCTCGACGAGTACGGCCCGCGCATGCCGCAGGCACTGAAGGACGAGCAGCAGCGCATCGCCCGGGATCTTTCCCGCTGAGAGCTGGCCGGCTGAGGACGCCATGAGCATTAATCCCGCTGCGTCCGCGGCTCGTAGTGAACTGATCGACGGCCGCCCGCAGCGGGTTTGGGGCGTGCGCCTGCCCGATGTCGGCGGCCACGCCGTCGGGTCGGCACCGGCGGCCCTCGACCGACGTTCGTCACGCTCGATCACACCGTCATCGAGCGCTCCGGTTTCATCGATACGCGCATCGACGCGCCGCTTACGGGCGCTGCACACCGGCGTGGCGCGCGTCCGCCTGGGCCTGCATGGAAACCCCTGCCGGGCGCATCTGCAACCCTGGCTGGACGGTCTGGCCCGGGTGGGCGCGATCCCCGCCGGAGCGGCAACCCGCTCCCTGAGTCCCGGCGACCACGGTGGTTAAACCCGCGGCCATGTCGGCGCATCACAAGGACCATGCTGACCGTCGTGACCGAAATTCTGACCGATGCCCCTGCCGCCAGTGACGACGGCGCCGACGAACGTGGCCTGGTGGCCGCGGCCGCGCGTGGCGAAGTGCGGGCCTTCGAGTCCCTGTATCGGCGCCATGCCGGTCGCGTCCACGGCGTCATCGCCCGCCTGGTCGGACACCAGGGGGCGCGGGCCGAGGACCTGACGCAGGAAGCATTCGTGCGGGCCTGGCAGGCATTGCCGGCGTTCCGCTTCGAGTCGGCGTTCTCGACCTGGCTGCATCGCCTGGCCGTCAACACCGCCTTGATGGAGATGCGCAGTCGCCGCAGCCGGCCGCAGGACGATGGCGATTCCGACGAGGAGGTCTTCGACCTGCTCGGCAGCACCGACTCGGCCGGTCACACGACCGCGCTGACGATGGACCTGGAGCGCGCGGTGGCAACACTTCCGCCAAGGGCCCGTGCCGTCCTCGTGCTGTACGACGTGGAAGGCTGGAAGCACGAAGAGATCGCCGCCGAACTGGGCATGGCGGTCGGCAGTTCGAAGGCGCAATTGCACCGCGCGCGTGGCTTGTTGCGCGAGCGGCTGGGAGGACACGCATGAACATCAACGACAACCCCAACACCCGCGGCTCCGAAAACGAGCTGCCCGAGGCCCTGCGCTGGCAGCTGCGCGCGATGCGTCGCGACGCGGAGCCCGGCAACGACCTGTGGCCCGGCATAGCCGCGCGCCTGCAGGCGCAGCGACCGGTGACCAGGGCGCGCCCGCGCTGGCTGGCCCCGGTATCGATGGCGGCCACGCTGGCACTGGCGGTCGGCATGGTCGGGCTGTGGCGGAGCGAGGGCGGCGGCAACGCGCCGGTCGTCACGCCGGCCAGGGCCACGCTGGTCCAGCGCGAAGCCGAAGGCATGACCCTGCAGTACCAGGCGGCCCTGCGTGAAGTCGACGCCGGCCAGGCGCCGATGGAACTTCAGCCGGTTTTCGAAGACCTCGACCGCAACGCCGGCCTGATCCTGCAGGCGCTGGCACGCAACCCCGATTCGCGCCTGCTGCTCGAGCAGCTGCGCCGCACCTATGCACGCCGACTGGCACTTGCACAGCGCCTGGTCTATGCCTGATTCGTACCGCAGCAAAGAACCGATGAACTTGAACCTGTCCTTGTACAACGTGTCCTGCCCTGATCTTTCCGGAGAAACTCCATGACCCGCGCCAAACTCCAATGTCTCGCATTCGGCCTGGCGGTGCTGGCGGCGAACTCCGCCCTGGCAGCCACCCCGATCAATGAGACCCGGCCGCTGGATCCGCGAGGAACGGTGGAGATCGAGAACGTCAAGGGTCGCGTCGATGTGCGCACCTGGGACCGGCCCGAGGTCAAGATCGAGGGCAGCCTCGGCCAGGGCGTCGAAAAGCTGGAAATCGAGGGCGACGGCGAACACCTGACGGTGCGCGTGAAGTACCCCAATCGCAGCGGCATGGGCATGTTCGGCGGCGGCGACAAGAGCGAGCCGACCGACCTGCGCCTGACGGTGCCGGTGCGCGCCGACCTCGACATCGACGTGGTCTCGGCCGACGTCACCGTCGAAGGCATCGCGTCGCGCGACTTGTCGATCGACAGCGTCAGCGGTGAAGTCACCGTCGCCGGCGCGCCGACCGAAGCCAGTGTCGACACGGTCAGCGGCGACCTGATGCTGACCCTCAACAGCAACCGCGTGCGCGCCGAATCGGTCAGTGGCGACCTCACCCTGCGCGGTCGCATGAACGGCGAGGTCGATGTCGAAACGGTTTCCGGCCGGATCGATGTCGCGGTGCTGCAGAACCGCCTGGAGCGACTGTCGGGTTCGTCGGTGTCCGGCGACATCCGCGTCTCGACGGGGTTGGCCAGAAATGGCCGGATCACGATGGACACCGTCAGTGGCGACCTCGAGCTGGTGATGCCGCGCGACCTGTCTGCCAATGTCCGCGGCGAGAGTTTCAGTGGCGACCTGACCGCACCGGGCGCCCAGGTCATCCGTCCCAAGCACGGCCCCGGCGCGAGCTTCGAGCACCGCTATGGCAGTGGCGACGGCGACATCAGTGTCGAAACGTTCTCGGGCGACGCGACGCTGCAGCTCGACTGATACGCGGAGCCTCATGGTCGCGTCGACAGCGACGGGTTATTCTGGGGCCACGGCGAGGTGCCGGATCATCAGGTCGCACGCATGTCGGGTCACCGTGACCGAATGACTGGTTCGGACAGGCTTTCCGCGGAGTCGCAGGCGCTCTACGATCTGGCACGCGCAGGCGCTGCCCGCGGAGACTGGGGGCGCGTCGAGGAGTTGATCGAGCGCCTGCGCAGGACCGGGCCCGCGGCAGCCCAGGTGTCGATACTGGCCTGCCACGCGCGACTGGCCCAGGGCCATTACCGGCAATCGCGCAATCTGGCGCTGGAAACGTTGCTGACGCCGATCGACGATGCGCAATCCCTGCTTGAAGGTGTGCGCCTGCTGCGCCGCTTCGAAGAACCCGCCGCATTGCTGGCGCTCGTGTCCGGCAGCGACTGGGGCGCCATCCGGGTGCCGGCGATACTGGCCGAGCTGGCTTTGCACCTGGGCTCGATCGGTCAGTACGACCTGGCCTCGCGGATCCTCGATCGATTGATCCAGTTCCAGCCGGACCATGCGGATGCGCACTATCTGCGCGGGCTGTTCGCGATGTTTCTCGGTCACAGGCAGTCGTCGCTGCGGGCGCTGGATCGCGCGCTGTCGATTCAACCGGCGATGGCCAATGCGCATTGGCTCGTGGCGATGCAGTCGAACCAGGACATGGCCGCGGCGCGCATCAACATGATGCTGCGCGCGCTGCCGAGGGTGAGGCCGGGCTCGGAAGCGCAGGCCTATCTCTACTACGCGCTGCATCGTCAGCTGGATGCCGTCGGCCGTCATTCCGAGGCGTGGAGCGCCCTGCAGCAGGGCATGGCGATCGCGCGCAGCATGACGCCGTACCGACGCGAAGACCACCACGCCGTCTTCAAGGCCCTCAAGCAGCTGACGCTCGCGCTTCCGGAGCCGCGAAGCCATCCCGAGGGTCAGTCCGGATTGATCTTCATCGTGGGGATGTTTCGCTCGGGGACGACCCTGATCGAACGGATACTGGCGGGGCACCCTGATGTCACCGATGGTGGCGAGACGTACCAGCTCAGCGCCGCCATGCGTGAAGCCACCGATCACGGAAGCCTGGATGTCATCGACGCCACCATCGTGGCGAGGGCGCCAGGCGCGGACATCGACGTCGTCCGCCAGCGAATGCTTGCCTATGCCAATTGGGCTGGCGGCGGACGCCGATGGTTGACGGAGAAGCTGCCCTCCAATTTCCTCAACATCGGCTTCATCGCCCAGGCCTTGCCCGAGGCAAGGATCGTCCATCTGCGGCGCAATCCGGTCGAGACCTGCTTCTCGAACCTGCGCACGATATTCCGCGGCGCCGCGCCCTATGCCTGCAACCAGGACGACCTGGCCGACTATTACCTCAACTACGCCGACCTGATGCGGCATTGGCACGATGCGGCGCCAGGACGGGTGCTGGATGTCGATTACGCCAACCTGGTGAAGGATCCGGAGCGGGAAGCCCGACGTATCCTCGACCATTGCGGGCTCGCGTACGTGCCCGAAGTGCTGGATCTGTCCAGGCCCGGTGGACACACCGCCACCGCCAGCGCCGGGCAGGCACGGCAGGGCATCCTGACCAACCGCGGCGAGGCGTGGAAACCGTATTCGAAGGCACTGGAGCCGCTGCTGCGCGCGCTTGATGCGGGCACGGCGTGAACGCTGATCCCAGGCAGCTGTATGCGCGCGCGCTCGACGCGTACGACCGCGGCGACTGGCCGCAGGCATACCGCATGGCATCCCAGGCGGCAGTCCACCTTCCCTCGCACGGTGGTGTGCATTTCGTCGCTGGCGTGGCGGCGTTGCAGTTGCACGCGATCGCGATTGCCAACAATCACCTGCGCCGGGCCATGCAATGCGATCCCGCGCGCGCCGACTACGCGGCGCAATGCGCGCGCGGCCTGGCCATGGCACACGAAATGACGGCGGCCGTCGCCGTGGCGGAGGCCACGATGGCACTGCCGGTGGTCGACGCCACGACGTACGACACGCTCGGCGTCGTCTTCAGCAAGGCCAATGCGCATGGGCAGGCGGCAGAAGCATTCCGGCGCGCGGTCGAACAGGCGCCCGGGCGCGCCAACTATCGCTTCAATCTGGCCACATCGTTCATGTACCACGGCGACATCGATGGCGCGGAACGCGAGTACGAGGCCTGCATCGCGATCGATCCTGGCTACTGGCGCGCGCATCTGGCCCTGTCGCAACTGCGCAGGCAGACGCCGGAGCGCAACCACACCGCACGCATCGGCGAGCTGCTCCTGCAGCATGCCGACGATCCCGAGGCCAGGTTGCATCTCCACCTGGCGCTGGCCAAGGAAGCCGAGGATCTGGACGACCCGGCGCGCGCCTTCGACCACTATGTGCAGGGAAAAGCGGTCTGGCGCGACCGGGTAGGCGGATCATCGGCCCGCGATGCGGCGCTCTTCGACTCGATCGAGCGCTATTTCGAGAAGATGCCCGCGTCGGCCGGCTGCGACAGCCAGGAACCCATTTTCGTGATGGGCATGCCGCGATCGGGCACGACCTTGGTCGACCGGATCCTGTCGTCGCATCGCGACGTCGAGTCGGCGGGCGAGCTGGGGCATTTCGTCGCGGCGTTGCAGCGTGCCAGCGGCCGGCCGGCGCGGACCCTGATCGAATCCGTCGGCAATCTGGACCCCGGATTCCAGCGTTGGGCCGACCTGGGGCGTGCCTACATCGACAGCACGCGGCCGATCACCGGCCATGTCGCCCGCTTCGTCGACAAACTGCCGCACAACTTCCTCTTCGCCGGATTCATCGCCTGCGCGTTGCCGAACGCGAAGCTGATCTGCCTGCGGCGACACCCGATGGACACATGCCTGAGCAATTTCAGGCAGCTGTTCGCGCCGGACTCCGCTTTTCACGGCTACTCGTTCGACCTGCTCGACACGGGTCGCTACTACCTGCGCTTCGATCGCCTGATGCGGCGATGGCAGGAGCTGTTTCCGGGCCGGATACTGGAAATCGACTACGAGCATCTGGTCGATTCGCAGGAGGCCGTTACCCGCACGCTGCTCGAATTCTGCGGGCTGCCCTGGGACGATGCCTGCCTGTCCTTCCAGGACAATGCCGCGCCGGTGCCTACGGCAAGTGCGGTGCAGGTGCGCTCGGCGCTGAATCGTTCGTCTTTGGCGCGGTGGCAGCGTTACGAGCCGCAGTTGTCCGGGCTCAGACGCTTGCTGGAAGACGGCGGCGTCCGCGTCGACTAGAGCAGCGATTGACCGGCGACCAAGCCGTCGATTGATCCTGGGCGTAATCACAGTGCAGAGCGGGCCGCGGCGTGCCGCCGTGGCGGACCGTTTCGCGGCGACTGCGTCGCCATCTCTTCCGCGAAAGCTTGCCCCGGAAAAAACCACGGCCCCTTTCGGGGCCGTGGCAAGAACAACAAGCGTGGCGCTCTATCAGAAGCGCTGCTGGTACTTCAGGTACCAGAAGCGACCGATGTCGAAGCCACCGTAGTACGGGAAGCTGCTGTTCGGGGCGGTGAACATGATCGGGCCGACATGGTCGGTGATGTTGTTCGCACCCAGAGCGGCAGTGGCATTCCACGGCAGGTTCACGGAGAACTGCAGGTCGTGGAAGGTGTTGGAGCCGGTGTGGTTCAGCGGTTCCGGATCACCGTACACGTCGACATGATCCGGATCGTCGCAAGGACGCGGTGCCGAGGCGCAGTCTTCCTTCATGCCCGAGTAGTAACGGGCCATGTAGGTGACCGCGTAGTCACCCTTCTCCCAAGCCACGCCCATGTTGGAACGGACGCGGAAGAAGCCCGGCGTACCGACCTGGCCGACCCACTTGGTGGCCGGATCGTTGTCCACCAGCTGGTCGAACTCGCTGGTGTAGGTCGTCTGCCAGTTGATGGTGAACTTGCCCGCCGAGAACTCCGGCAGCCTGTAATTCACGCCGAAGTCGTAGCCCTCGGTGCGGATGGCACCCAGGTTGGTCAGGCCGAAGAACAGGTCGGTGATGACGTGCGAGGTCGGATTGCGGACGACGCCATCGCAACGCGACGCGATGTTGCTGACGTAGCAGTCACGCAGGATTGCATCGACCGAGTCCTGGGCGATGGTGTCCTCGATCTTGACGTCGTACCAGTCCAGGTTCAGGTCCAGGCCTTCCACCCAGCGCGGGCTCCACACGATACCGGCCGTCTTGGAGGTCGCCGTTTCCGGCAGCAGATCCGGGTTGGAACCGCTCAGGAACTGGAAGTTGGTCTGGCACGGCAGCGTGGTGCAAGGCTGGTTGGCCTGGCCCAGCTGGACGTAGCTGGCCGGCACGCCTGCGGCGGTACAGGCAGTGCCGCCTGCGCCAGGCTGACCGGTTGCGCACGGGTCGGTGTAGGACTCGAAGCTGCCGCCGATGCCGCCGAACAGGTCGGAGATGGACGGAGCGCGGAAGCCCTCGGCGTAGGTCGCACGGACCAGCAACTCGTCGATCGGGCGCCAACGCAGGGAGAACTTGCTGTTGGTGGTGTCACCGAAGTTCGAGTAGTCGGAGTAGCGGCTGGAGATGTTGAACGCCAGTTCCTTGGCGAAGGCCATGTCGGCCAGCACCGGAATTTCCAGCTCGAAGTACACCTCGTCCAGATCGTAGGCACCGGCGGTGGTGGTCGCCGGCAGGCCGGTGTTCAGGCCAGCCTGGTTGAAGGCGTCCGGCACGAAGCGGCCCTCTTCGCGGCGGTGCTCGACGCCCACGGCCAGGCCGAGGTCGCCGGCAGGCAGCGTGGCGAGGGAACCGGCGATGCTGGCGTTGTAGATCGTGGTCTCGGTGCGACCGGCATCGTGGTACTCGGGGAACAGGTAGGTCTGCAGGTCCGGATCCGCCAGCGAGCCCTGACCCGGTTCACCGAACGGCAGGAACGGGTTGAACGGGATGCACTGCCCGGCGCCGAAGTTGGTGCCGTACGGGGTCGGGTTGGCAGCCGTACCGCACTCGACGCGACCGGTGGTCGGGTTGAGGAACGACGGGCCCATCGCATTCTGCGCAGCCAGCACGCTGGCGTCGCCGTGGCCGTACTTGTTGTTGTTGTTGCGGTTGGACAGGAAGCCCACTTCCCAGTCCCACTGCTTCTCGCCGAAGTTCAGGTAGCCGTCGAAGCCCATGGCGACGCGGAACGTGTCGAGTTCGCTACGGGTGGTGCGCGGCACTTCCCACAGACGGCGGAAGAAGTAGGCGTCGCCCGCTTCCGGTGCCGGGTTGAAGAAGCTGTCGGCGGACACCAGGCCAAAGCCGTAGTTGAACGGATAGCCGGCGATCTGCTGGTCGGTGATGCGCTTGGTGTAGCCGATGTCGGCGCGGAAAGCGACGGCGTCGGTGATGTCCAGCGTGCCGCTGACGAAGACCGAGTGACGCTCCAGGCCCGTGGCCAGCATCATCTCCTGGTTCGGGTTGGCGCGCTCGGCCAGCGACATGTTGTGGTAGTTGGCCGGGTTACGCGGATCGGTGCCCTTGGTCAGGGTGCACAGGCCGCTGGAGCACGACGGATCGGTGAAGTTGCCGTCGGCGTCGACGTTGCCCAGCCACACGCCGTTGTGGCTGATGGCGCTCCAGCCAGAGAACGGATACTCCGGACCGGAGTTGCCGGCCGCGCTGAATTCGCGGTCCTTGGCGAAGACCGGATCTTCCTTCGTGTACTCGGCGCTGAGGGTGATGCTGCCGCGATCGTTCGTGGCGCCCAGCGTGAAGTCGTACGACTGCCTGGTGCCGTCGCCCTGGTCGTAGGTACCCAGGTATGCGTTGGCCTCGGCACCGTCGAAGCTGCGACGGGTGATGACGTTGACCACGCCGGCGATCGCGTCGGAGCCGTAGATCGACGAGGCGCCGTCCTTCAGCACTTCGATGCGCTCGATGGCCGAGACCGGGATCTGGCCAAGGTCCTGCAGGCCCGAGGTGGAAACGCCGAGGCGCTTGCCGTTGACCAGGATCAGGGTGCGCTGTGCACCGAGGTTGCGCAGGTCGATGAAGTAACCACCGACGTCTTCGCCGGAGGCCAAGGCATCAGCGCGGCTGATGGCAGGCGAACCGGCCGAGGTGAGGTTCTGCAGGATGTCGGCGACGGATGCGAAGCCCTGCTTCTCGATCTGATCGCGGGTGATGCTGATGATCGGCTGTGCAGTCTCGACCTGTGCCTTCGGGATGCGCGAACCGGTGACTTCGATGCGATCGAGGGTGGTGGCCTGATCGGGGGCGGGCGTTTCCTGCGCGACGGCAGCGCCCATACCGATGAAGCCGGTAGTGCCTACGGCGATCGCGAAGGAAATCGCGTCCCGGAGCTGGGTGGTCTTAAAGGTCATCTCTCTCTCTCCAAGCTATCTTGGTTTTGCGGGAGCCAGCCGGTTGGCGCAAATCTTGTGGCCTAAATCGGCAAAGGCGGACCGATACTAGCCGGGTCCTTGGAGTAATTAAAGTGTTGTTAACGTCAAATGTTGGTGTTTCGTGAAAATGACCGGAAATGCCCCCCGCCGATACGGCAGCGCATTGATTTGGAAGCAAAATTGCCCGTGGCCGCGCCGTGAAGGCGATTGGCCGGATGAATGGGCTCTGGGAGTGGCGGTCGGCGAGGCCGACCGACCGGAGTCAGGTCACAGGTCCTGCTCGTAACGGACGTAGGGCACGGTGCCTTCGTCCTTCTCGTCGTTGCCGGGGGCGAACGGGTTCTTGCCGCGGGTCACGACGTTCTCGGCGCCGACGGTGAGCTGACCGCTCCACGGCGTGCGCCAGGTCAGGCCGACGCCCAGCCCTTCCCACTGACCGGGTTCGCCCGGGATGTCGACCACGCGGCCGACGATGTTGGCGCTGAAATTGCCCAGGCCGGCACCGATGGAGACGCTCTTGCTGCTCCAGCGGTCGGCAAGCGCCGGCACTTCGCCGGCGGGGATCAGTCGCGCCCGCGCCCAGGTACCGCCGATGGACACGGTCGCTTCACGGCCGATGTTCTTCTGGCCGTAGACGGTGAGGGTGTTCTGGTCGACCTTGCTGGCCTTGTTGTTCGGGCTCAGCCACGCCGGCATCGCGTCGCGGCCGCTGCCCAGCGCCAGGCCCACCTTGCCGCCAGGGCGGGCGAGGCTGGCACCCACCGTGGCATTGCGGCTGCCGACGTACTCGCCATCGTCGTCGAGGGTGGCGAGCATGCAGTGGTTGGCGAGGTTGCCGATCGCGCCGGCGAGGCCGGTCTGACGGTCGCAGACCAGTCCCAGCGTGTCGCCGGCTTCCAGCCCGAATGCGGCGCCCAGGGTGTTGCTGCCGACCTGCCAGCGGGCGCCGGCGATCGGCGTGCTGGCCGGTTCGAGCTGCAGCAGGTATTCGAGCTTGCCGCTGGTCTGGTTCCAGACCGGGAGGTAGGTCGTATCGCTGGTCCCGCGCTTGCTCGTGCCCTGTGCATGAACGCCCGCAGCCACGCCCAGGGCGAGCAGCAAGGTCATCGGCAGTCGAAGCAGGCGCGTGTACATGGTCTGGTTACGACCGGGTAAACCCGGTGGAGTTCCCCTCTCCTTAGGACCGCGACTATAGACCGTTTATGTTTATTTAACAATTTCAGATGAAACTGAGACGGGCTACTGCAGCCGCTCCGGAGCCGCCAATTCAGCAGCTGCCACGGAGAACAAGCTAGCGATTTCCTGTTTATCGAAACGGTAACTGTGTCCGCAAAACTCGCAACGGATCTTCGCCTCGCCGCCGGCCGCGTCCGCGGCTGCCTCGGCTTCATCGGGACCCAGCGACACGAGCATCGCTTCGACCCGCTCGCGTGAACATGAACAGGCAAACCGCAATGGTTTGCGGCCCAGCAGCTGCACCCCGTCCTCGTGGAACAGCCGGGTCAGGAGATCGTCGGCGCTCCATTCCAGGAGCTCGCGCGGGCTGAGGGTGTCGAAGAGGGCGCAGGCGCGTGCCCAGCCGTCATCGTCGCCATCATCCCCCGGAAGCTTCTGCAGCATCAGTCCCGCGGCATGCCGTTCGTCGGTTGCCAGCAGCAGCCGGGTCGGCAACTGCTCGGACTGGCGGAAGTACCCCTCGAAGGCGCCCGCGAGGGAGTCCGACTCCAGGGCGACCAGGCCCTGGTAGCGGGTGGGTTCGCGGCCGTCGGCGGAGGGGTTCTCGATGGTGATCGCCAGCACCGCATCGGGGCCCAGCCGGGTCAGGTCCCGTGAAACTTCGCCGTCGTCGGCGAGCTGGGCGATACCGCGCAGTGTGCCGGCAGCGGTGCATTCGGCGAACAGCGTGCGCAGTGCGCCGTCGCCGCGCAGTTGCACCGACAAACGACCATCGACCTTGGCGTGGCCGGTGAAGAGGGCGGCGGCTGCGGCAGCCTCGCCGAGCAGTTCGGCGGCGGCAAGGGGATACTCGGCGCGCTCGCGAATCTGATTCCAGGTGTCCTGCAGGTGTACGCGTACACCGCGCACACCGGCGCCTTCGATCAGGAATCGGGTCAGCTGGTCTCGGTCGTCGCCGGCGGGGCTGGGTTGCGTGCTGCTGGCTGAGGTCATCTCATCGTGCTCGTGCGGCCGGCGCGTGGCATTGGCGGATAATGCACGCGACCGTGTGAAGGGTGACGAGAGAAGATGGGGATGGAGATCGCGCAGTGCAAGGCATGACCGGGACCGACGAGGCCGCCGGAAATGCCGCCCAAACCGTGGCCGTTCCGGCCCGGCGTCGCCGTCGCTGGCTGCGGTGGTTGCTGGCCTTGCCGCTGTTGCTGCTGGTCGCCAGCGTCGCGCAGGTGGCGGCATTGCGTTTTGTCGACCCGGCCTTCAGCGCCTTCATGCTGTCGCGGCAGTTGGAGGCCTGGGGCGAGGGCGAGTGGTCGTTCCGCATTGCCTACGACTGGCGCGATCTGGACGAGATCTCGCCCAGCCTGCCGCTCGCGCTGGTGGCCTCGGAAGACCAGAACTTCGCCGAGCATTTCGGTTTCGACATGAAGGCGATAGAGAAGGCGCGCAAGAACAACGCGCGCGGCCGCAAGGTCCGCGGCGGCAGCACCATCAGCCAGCAGACCGCAAAGAACCTGTTCCTGTGGAGCGGACGCAGCTACGTGCGCAAGGGCATCGAGGCCTGGTACACGCTGCTGATCGAGGCGCTGTGGCCCAAGCACCGCATCATCGAGGTCTACGCCAACATCGCCGAGTTCGGTGATGGCGTATACGGCGCGCAGGCGGCGGCGCGGACCTATTTCCGCAAGGATGCCAGCCAGCTGGCGCCGTCCGAGGCAGCGCGCATGGCGGCGGTGCTGCCGAGTCCGCGACGCTACAGCGTGGCCAAGCCTGGGCCGTATGTGCAGCGACGCTCGCAGGCGATCCAGCGGCAGATGCGCTACATCGGCGGCCCCGAGTATCTCAAGCGCCTGGACTAGTTTGTGGGGTGGTGTCTTCGGCGGGGCGTCGTCTGCCGGGCCGGGGATTGCTCCGCCCCTTCGTCGGACATCCTGTCCGAAGGCGGGGCGCGGGACATCCATGTCCCGCTGCTCCGCAATCCCCGGCCCGGCAGACGACGCTTGGGCGAGTGGCTGCACTGTCTTCGGAATGCAAACGTCCCTGCGCGGGAATGACGGGTCAATACGGGAATGACGGGCTACTATTCGCCGCATGAGCGAACGCCTGACCATCGTCATTGCCGCCTTCAACGAGGCCGACAACCTGCCACTGATGCATCCGCGCATCACCGCGGTGCTCGATCCGCTGCACGATCTCGAAGCACAGGTGCTGTACGTCGACGACGGCAGCAGCGACGACACCTGGCGGGCGATGCTGCAGCTGGCCGCCGCCGACCGCCGCGTCGCCGTGCTGCGGCTATCGCGCAACTTCGGCAAGGAACTGGCGCTGACGGCCGGGCTCGACCGCGTCGAGGAGGGTGGGGCGCTGATCCTCGATGCCGACGGCCAGGATCCGCCGGAGTTGATTCCGCAGTTCGTCGCCAAATGGCGCGAGGGTTATGACGACGTCCACGGCACGCGCCTGGAGCGCGAAGGTGAAGGCTGGATCAAGCGCAGCACCGCGCACGCCTTCTATCGCGTGATCGGCCGCCTGTCGCGCACGCCCATCCCCGCCGACACCGGCGATTTCCGCCTGCTGTCGCCGCGGGCGCTGTCAGCGCTGCGGCAATTGCGCGAGCGCCACCGTTTCATGAAAGGGTTGTTCGGCTGGGTCGGCTTCAACAGTGTCGCCATCCCCTACCATCGCGCGCCGCGCGCGGCCGGGCACAGCAAGTTCAACTTCTGGCGCCTGTGGAACCTGGCGCTGGAAGGCATCACCAGTTTCTCGACCGCGCCGCTGCGACTGGCCACCTACCTGGGCCTGCTCACCGCGCTGACCGCGTTCGTCTATGGCGCCGCGGTCATCCTGAAGGCGCTGTTCTGGGGCGACCCGGTGGCCGGCTGGCCGACGATGATGTCGGTGATCCTGTTCCTGGGCGGGGTACAGCTGATCGCCCTGGGCGTGATCGGTGAATACCTGGGACGCCTCTACGACGAGTCCAAGCAGCGGCCGCTGTATCTCGTCGACACCTGGCAGCCGGCGGCAGGAGTATCCTCGGGGCAAGCCCCGCTTGCGGAAGGAGACGGCCATGCGCACCGTACGACAACTGCTGGAAGCCAAAGCGCCTGAGATCTTCGCGATCGGACCGGACGCGCCGGTGATCGAAGCGATCCGGCTGATGGCCGAGAAGCGCATCGGTGCGGTACTGGTGATCGAAGGCGGGCACCTGGTAGGCATCCTTTCCGAGCGCGACTACGCACGCAAGATCGTCCTGCAGGGGCGCTCTTCGGCCGACACGCCGGTGCGCACGATCATGACCAGCCAGGTGCTCACCGTCTCGCTGAGCGACACCGCCGAGCATTGCATGCAGATGGTCACCGACCGCCGCATCCGCCACCTGCCGGTGCTGCACAACGGCGAAGTGCTGGGCGTGGTGTCGATCGGCGACCTGGTCAAGGCGGTGATCGAGGACCAGCAGATCGAACTCGACCAGCTGCAGCGCTACATCGCCAGCTGAGCCGCAACAAATTCGCTCCCGGTATGGACTCGTCCCCACGTTCGATGGGGCTGATCAAGCGGGAGTAGACAAGCTTTGATCAGTTCAGCCCGGCATCGTCTGGCCGGGCGAGACGACCTGCGCCATCACCGCGACGTAATGACACACGCTGCCGGCGACCACGAACAGGTGCCAGATCGCGTGCGAATAGGGCAACGAAGGCCGGTGATAGAACACGGTGCCGAGCGTGTAGAACAGGCCGCCGGCGAACAGCCAGCCGATGGTCCAGCCATCGAGCGCGCCCAGCAACGGTTCGATCGCGACGATCACCAGCCAGCCCATGGCGATGTAGATGCCGGTCGACAGCAACTTGAATCGGCCGGTGTAGAACAGCTTGAACACCACGCCGGCCAGCGCCAGAACCCAGATCGCGGCGAACAGGCCCCAGCCCCACGGACCGCGCAGGCCGATCAGCGTGAACGGCGTGTAGGTGCCGGCGATCAGCAGATAGATCGCGCAGTGGTCGAACACCTTCAGTCGCGCTTTGGCGACCGGATGCTGGATCGCGTGATACAGGGTCGAGGCCAGGTAGAGCAGCAACAGGCTGATCCCGAAGACGATCGCACCGGCGAGTTGCCAGCCGTCGCCGAACAGCGCAGCCAGGGTGATGAGCACCGCCCCGCCGGCAAGCGCGGCCGTGGCGCCTAGCCCGTGGGTCAGCGCGCTGTAGAACTCTTCGCGCAGCGAATTGGCCCCGCGGGATGCGGGGGCGGAGCCGTCGTCGACGGAGCGTGCAGTGGGCATGGCCCAGCATCCTAGCGCAGGTTGGAGCAAATGCTCGGGAGCGGGCGGGTGCGGCGTGACCGGTTACGCAATCGGCGGCTTCGGCACTACGGTTCGCGGCCACCGATCCTACTATGATGCGGCAACGCCCGGGCACCTTCTGCATGATCATTTCCCACCAGCACCGCTTCGTGTTCGCCGCGATCCCCAAGACCGGGACGCATTCGGTACGGCAGGCGTTGCGCGGGCACCTGAGCGAAGAGGACCTGGAGCAGGTCAGCCTGTTCGTGAACAGGCGGTTCCCATTCGAGGAACTGGCAGCGATCCAGCACGGCCACATCACGCTGGAGCAGATCCGGCCGTTCCTCGGCGAGGAGGCGTTCGCGGGCTATTTCAAATTCGCTTTCGTGCGCAATCCGTTCGATCGTTTTGTTTCCTATTGCGCGTTCATGACTCGTGCCAACGGTGCCTTCCTGAAGAATCCGCAGCAGGTCATGCGCTACATCCTGTTCCAGGCGCGGCCGAGCCAGCACATCCTGTTCCAGCCGCAGCACACTTTCGTGACCGATGCGGACGGCAAGCTGCTGGCCGACGTAGTCGGTCGCGTCGAAGAGATGCAGGCTTCGTACGATGCCATCTGCGAGCGCATTGGCATCCCCTTGGCACAGCTGGGCCAGGTCAACAGCTCGCGCCGCGGCAGCTACCGAGACTACTATGACCAGGCATTGATCGACGGCGTTGCCGAGTACTATCGGCGCGACCTGGATCTGTTCGGGTATGAGTTCTGATCATGCGGCCGCATGCGACAGCAAATGGATCCCGGCGTTCGCCGGGATGACGTGATCGGGTAGTCAGCGCGTGAGTGCGGCCAGGGCGATCACCGCGATCAGCTGCGCGGCAATCGCCAGCGCCAGC
Source organism: Lysobacter sp. Soil_N_23 (assembly GCF_057656135.1). NCBI lineage: Bacteria > Pseudomonadati > Pseudomonadota > Gammaproteobacteria > Lysobacterales > Lysobacteraceae > Lysobacter > Lysobacter sp. Soil_N_23. The sequence goes on along the minus strand of NZ_JBDGKY010000009.1, from coordinate 71,627 downwards.
CCATTGCGGAAGCTGCGCTTTGCCGTCTTGTGGCACATCGCCAGCAGCGCGCCCGGCGTGCCGCCGCACAGGGCCAGGCCGAGCAGAGTGCGTTCGGGGACGCGCCGGCGGCGGCCGCCGGCAATGGCCTTGTCGTAGCCGTAAACGAGCACGGTCACCGCGTTGAACGCCAGCAACCACGCTGCCCAGCCCGGCACCGCGCGACCTCAGTCGATCGCGGTGGCGTGCGCGTGCTCGCGCGTGGCCATGAACGTCACGTCCGGCGCGCGCTCCTGCGCGAGCTGCAGATTGACCCGCGTCGGCGCCAGGTAGACCAGCTGCCCGGCGGCGTCGATCGCGAGGTTCATCGCGTTCTTGTCGCGGAACTCTTCCAGCTTCCTGTCGTTGTCGCAGCGGATCCAGCGCGCCGTGGAGACGGCGACCTGCTCGAAACTGGCGTCGACGCCGTACTCGTCCTTGAGGCGGTAAGCGACCACGTCGAACTGCAGCACGCCGACCGCGCCGAGGATCAGGTCGTTGCTCATCAACGGGCGGAAGAACTGGGTGGCGCCTTCCTCCGACAACTGCGCCAGGCCCTTCTGCAGTTGCTTGAGCTTGAGCGGATCGCGCAGGCGCGCGCGGCGGAACAGTTCCGGGGCGAAGTTGGGGATGCCGGTGAAATTCAGCGCCTCGCCTTCTGTGAAGCTGTCGCCGATCGAGATGGTGCCGTGGTTGTGGATGCCGATCACGTCGCCCGGGAACGCGCTCTCGGCGATCTCGCGGTCGGAGGCCATGAAGGTCAGCGCGTTGGCGAGCTTGACCTCCTTGCCGGTGCGCACGTGGAAGGCCTTCATGCCGGCGTGGAATGCACCCGAGCACACGCGCATGAACGCGACGCGGTCGCGGTGCTGCGGGTCCATGTTGGCCTGGATCTTGAACACGAAGCCGGTGAGCTTGGGCTCGTAAGCGCCGACCTCGCGGCCGGTGGTCTCGCGCGGCTTGGGCGAGGGCGCATGCTCGACGAAGAAATCCAGCAGCAGCTGCACGCCGAAGTTGTTGACCGCAGAACCGAAGAACACCGGGGTCTGCTCGCCCGACAGGTACTTGGCCGGGTCGAACGGATGCGACGCGCCTTCGACCAGCTCGAGCTCGTCGCGCAGCTCCTTGAGCATGTTCTCGCCGATGCGGTCGGCCAGGGCCGGGTCGTCGATCGAAGAGAAGATCGTCGAATCCTGGCGCGTGAAGTTGCGGCCCTGCTCGTAGAGGTGAATCTCGCCGGTGACCAGGTGGACCACGCCCTTCAGACGCTGGCCCATGCCGATCGGCCAGGTGATCGGCGCGCACTGGATGCCCAGCACCGACTCGACTTCGTCGAGCAGGTCGATCGGGTTCTTGCCCTCGCGGTCGAGCTTGTTGATGAAGGTCATGATCGGCGTGTCGCGCAGACGGCACACCTCCATCAGCTTGATCGTGCGTTCCTCGACACCCTTGGCCACGTCGATGACCATCAGCGCCGAGTCGACCGCGGTCAGCACGCGGTAGGTGTCCTCGCCGAAGTCGGCGTGGCCGGGGGTGTCGAGCAGGTTGACGATGCGGCCCTCGTAGGGGAACTGCATCACCGAGCTGGTCACCGAGATGCCGCGTTCCTTTTCCAGCGCCATCCAGTCCGAGGTCGCGTGGCGCGCGGCCTTGCGGCCCTTGACCGAGCCGGCCATCTGGATGGCACCGCCGAACAGCAGCAGCTTCTCGGTGAGGGTGGTCTTGCCCGCGTCGGGATGCGAAATGATCGCGAACGTGCGGCGGCGGGCGGCTTCGAGGGAAACGTCGGACATGGCTTAAGCGGGCGGGTCGGGCGACCGGTCCGCGAGTCGGGAAGCGGGTGAGGGGGGCGATTATACGCGGGCCGGTGGCGCTCCCTCGGCATCGAGTCCCCTTTCCCGCTTGCGGGGAGGCAGGGTGAGGGCAGCTCTTGCGCTGAGGCGCCGTCTCGCCCCCATCCCAACCCTTCCCCCGCGCGCGGGGGAAGGGCTCAAAGCGATCAGCCCCCGGAAATCCGCAGCGGTCCGGCCGGGCCGAGCATCCTGAACGGAATCGACTCCAGCCGCATGCCCCGGTTCACCTGCACCGCGAAGTGCAGGTGCGGGCCGGTGGTGAAGCCGGTATTGCCCGACAGGCCGATCTGCTGGCCGGCGCGGACGCGCTGGCCGACCCGCACCAGCACGCCGTCGTCGGCCTTGAGATGGCCGTACAGGGTCATGCTGCCGTCGTCGTGCAGGATCCGGACGAAGTTGGCGCGACCACCGTACTTCTCGCGGTTGAGGCCGGCCTTGTCGAAGTCCGACTCGACCTGCATCACCACGCCCTCGCGCGCGGCCAGCACCGGCGTACCGATGTCGGCGGCGAAGTCGACCGCGTAGCGGCTCTGCCCGTCGTTGTGGCTGAAGTGCCCGCCGTAGCCCTGGTCGATGCGGAACGTCGCCTGCTGCAGCGGCAGCAGGTAGTCGACATTGCGCGGGCGCGCGCCGGGATCGCCGGGCAGGCTTTCCATGTTCAGTTCGAAGTCGAAGCCGCGCTCGGGGTCGTCCGACTCCAGCACCGCCACCAGCACGCTGCCGCGCGCGGCGACGGTGGCGCGTGCCGGCAGCAATGGCCGGCCGATCACGTTGTCGCTGCGGCTGAAGTCCAGTTGCACCTCGATCGGGCCCGACAGCCGGTTGTCGGCGAAGGCCAGGAAGCGGTCGCCGTCGTTCTCGATGCGCAGGCGCGCGATCGCACTGGGCTCGGTGTACACCGGAATCGTGCGCAGCTGCGCCGGCGGCGCATCGGGAACGTGATCGCCGTAATGGGTGATGCCGCTATCGTCGGTCCAGCGGTAGACCTTGGCCGCGCCCGCGCCGAACGCCAGCACCAGCGCCGCGCTGCCGAGGATCACTGCTGCCAGGTGGCGCCTGGTTGCCATCGCGCTAGCGGGTGCAGTCCGCCGACAGACCCAGCACGCGCACGACCTCGGACAGGTCGAAAGCCGTCACCGACTTGTCGTCGTGCACGGCGAACAGCGCGCCATCGGGGAATGCCGCAGTGGAGGCAGCGTGCAGGGCGACGCCGTCGGTATGCGCGGTGACCTCGCCCTCGAAACTGCCGACAGGCGCGAGCGTGGTCCGGTCGAACAGGTGGAACACGGTCAGCGGCGCCAACTGGTCGACCGCGATCCAGTAGCCGCCGCCGTTGGCGCACGTCCACAGGGCCACGCCTTCGGCCTCGGCGGCGAAACTGTCCTGCGGCAGGCTGCGGCCGGTGTACTTGCCGCTGAAGCTGTACTCGCGCAGGGTCGATTCGTGGCGGCGGTCTTCATCGGCGACCAGCAGGCGATCGTTGCCCGGGTCGCCGGCAATCGACTCCACCATGCGCAGGCCGGCGGCCTGCGTGGTATCGCCGAAGGAGCCGCCATAGCTGCTGCGCAGGCGTCCGTTCTGGTCGAAATGGACGCGGTAGCGACGCACGCGCTGGTCGAGCTCGGCCAGCGGCGGCACTTCGTCGAACTTCTTGCCGTACATGAAGCTGTCGGTGACGTAGATCTCCAGCTCGCCCGGCTCGGTCTCGGTCAGCCACAGGCCGTAGGGGCTGCGCAGTTCCTGGTCGCCGAAGCTGCCCAGCGGCTTGAAGTCGGGCAGGGTGAAGACCTGCACGCGGTGGTTGTCGCGCTCGACCACGAACAGTGTGTCGCCATAGACCGCGACGCCGTTGGGACGGTTGAACTCGCCCGCTGCCTGGCCTTCGCCGCCGACCTCGCGCAGGCGCTTGCCGGAGTCGGCATCGAACACGACCAGGCGGTGGGTCGACTTGGCCGAGGCGATCAGCAGGGTGCGGCCTTCCTCGCTGGTCCAGGTGGCCAGCGAATCGAGTTCGTCCTGGGGGCTTTCAGCCGAGACATAGCGCTCCGGCACGGTCAGCGTCGCCGGCGCGCCGACCGGGGTCACGGGCGACGTCTGCGCCGGTGCGGCGGCGGGCGGCGTGGTCGAGCAGGCGCACATCAAGGTCGCCAGCAATGCAGCAGTGGCGACGGGGGGAAGGAGGCGTGGAGTCATGGGCGAAGTGTATTCGCGTGGCCTTAACAATGTGGCGCCAGGACGTGATCGACATAATAAATCGCTATATGCGGATGGAGCGATTGACACTCGCCGACGGACGCTGGCAGACTGCGGCCATCCATCGAGACCGGCAGAGGGACAGGCCCTTTGAAGCCGGGGCAACCCAACCTGCTACCCCGCCGCAATTGCAGGGGCAGCGAGGTGAAGGTGCCAATTCCTGCGACAGGCGTCCGCGCCGGTCGGAAGATGGTTGCGACGTGCACCCGCCGTTGATGGTCGGGTGCACCGCGACTCGCAGGCTCGATGGCCCCGTCACTTCGGATGCCCGCCATGAGTCTCGCCAACGCCCCCACCACCACCCACGAACACGACACCGCGGCGACGCTGGATGCCATCGCCCATGCCGCTGCCTGGGTGAAAGGCGCGATTGCCCCCACCGTTGCTGCCGAGCGTGGCGAGTGCACGATCGAACTGCAGTTGCGCCATGCCGGTCGCCAGCGCCTGACTCTGCGCTACGAGATCGCCGGTGACCGCGCGCTGCCGGCGGTGTTCGTCGCCGGCGGCATTTCCGCGCACCGTCATGTCGCCGCCACCGCGGCCTTCGGCGAAGCCGGCTGGTGGCAGGGCCAGGTCGGCGAGGGTCGTACGATCGATCCGCGCCAGCACTGCGTGGTCGCCTTCGACTGGCTCGGCGCCGACGGTAGCCTCGATGCGCCGATCGATCCGGCCGACCAGGCCGACGCGATCGCCGCGCTGCTCGACGTGCTTGGCATCGACCGCCTGCAGGCCTTCGTCGGCTGCTCCTACGGCGCGATGGTCGGCCTGCAGTTCGCCGCGCGTCATGGCGAACGTCTGCAGCAGCTCGTCGCGATCAGCGGCGTGCACCGCGCCCATCCCTACGCCAGTGCCTGGCGCGCATTGCAGCGCCGTGCCGTCGCGCTGGGCGCGCTGCAGTGCGACGAGACCCACGGCCTGGCGCTGGCACGCCAGCTGGCGATCCTGAGTTACCGCACGCCGGAGGAATTCGCCGCCCGTTTCGACGCCGCCCAGGTCAGCGACGGCCGCGTGCGCGTGGGTGCCGAGGACTACCTCGACCATTGCGGTGCGACGTATGTCGAGCGCACCTCGCCGACTGCCTACCTGCGCCTGTCCGAGTCGATCGACCTGCAAGCCCTCGACCCCGGTGCGATCCGCCTGCCGGTGACCGTGATCGCGGTTGCCGAGGACCGGCTGGTGCCGCTGTCGGATGCCTACGATCTGGTCGAGCGCCTGCGCGGCGAAACCCGCCTGCGCGTGCTGCGTTCGCTGTACGGCCACGATGCGTTCCTCAAGGAGGAAGCCGAAGTCGCCGCCGTCCTGCGTGAGGCCCTTGAAGACTGCGTTGCCGATGCACGCGCGGAGGTGCTGGCATGAGCACGCGCAACCGCTGTACCGCCGCCGTCCGCGCCGGCATCGACCGCGACCCGGCCTTCGGCGCGGTCACCCCGCCGATCGTGCTGTCGTCGAACTTCAGCTTCGCCGGCTTCAACGAGAAGCGTCAGTACGATTACACCCGCAGCGGCAACCCGACCCGCGACCTGCTGGCCGACGCGCTGAGCGAACTCGAAGGTGGCGCCGGCGGCGTCGTCACCGCCACCGGCATGGGCGCGATCACGCTGTTGCTGCACGCACTGCTCAAGCCCGGCGACCGCCTGGTGGTGCCGCACGATGGCTACGGCGGCAGCTGGCGCCTGTTCAATGCACTTGCCGCCAAGGGCGCGTTCGAGCTGATCACAGCCGACCTCACCGACCCGCGCTCGCTGACCGATGCGCTCGCCACCGACCCGACCGTGGTCTGGATCGAAACGCCGTCGAACCCGCTGCTGCGGATCACCGACCTGCGCTTCGTGATCGAAGCCGCGCAGGCCAAGGGCGCGCTGACCGTGGTCGACAACACCTTCCTGTCGCCGGCATTGCAGCAGCCGCTGCAGTTCGGTGCCGACTTCGTCCTGCATTCGACCACCAAGTACATCAACGGCCACAGCGACGTGGTCGGGGGTGCCGTGGTTGCGCGTGACGCCGAGCAGCACCAGCAACTGGTCTGGTGGGCGAACGCGCTGGGGCTGACCGGCTCGCCGTTCGACAGCTTCCTGACCCTGCGCGGCCTGCGCACGCTGGATGCGCGCCTGCGCGTGCACCAGGAGAACACAGAGGCGGTGGTGGCGTTGCTCGATGGGCACCCGTCGGTGCGCACCGTGCATTACCCGGGCCTGGAGTCGCATCCCGGCCACGCCCTCGCGGCGCGGCAGCAGCTCGGCTTCGGCGCGATGTTGAGCGTCGAGCTCGAAGGCGGCGAGGAAGCGGTGCGTGCGTTCGTCGAAGGACTGGAATGCTTCACCCTTGCCGAGTCGCTCGGCGGCGTTGAAAGCCTGATCGCGCACCCGGCGACGATGACGCACGCGGCGATGTCGGCCGAGGCGCGCGCTGCCGCCGGCATCGGCGACGGCCTGCTGCGGCTATCGGTGGGCATCGAGCATGCCGACGACCTGGTCGCCGACCTCGAAGCCGCGCTTGCCCGTGCCGAACTCGCGGTGGCCACCGCAGAGCGTGCCAAACGATGAGCGCCGCCGCGCTCGACGTCGCCCGCGCCGTCATCGCGCAACCGCGCCATGCGCCGGCGCGAGTGGCCTTGCTCGGCACCGGTACGGTCGGCAGCGCGGTGCTGGCACGTCTGGCGGCGTGGCAGGGAAACAGCCTCGGCCAACGCCTGCAGCTGGTGCATGTCGCCAACTCACGCAAGTCGGCCAGCGACCGTTCCGGCCTGGCGCCCGCCGAGGCCGCACAGCGGCTGGCATTGGCGCCGCAGCGCAGTTCGCTTGAGACCATCGATGCCGCGCTGAAAGGCGATGGTGCCCGAATCGTCATCGATGCGACTGCAAGCGAGGTGGTCGCCGAGCGTCACGCGCACTGGTTGCAGCAGGGCATCCATGTCGCCACCGCCTGCAAGATCGGGCAGGGGACCTCGCTCTCGCGCTGGCGCTCGATCCGCGCCGCTGCGGCGATCGGCGATGCCGGCTACGGCGACAGCGCGACGGTCGGCGCGGGGCTTCCCCTTCTGCGGTCGCTGCGCGAGTTGCAGGCGGGCGGGGATCGCATCCATGCCGTGGCAGGCGTGCTCTCAGGTTCGCTGGCCTGGCTGTTCAATCACTACGACGGCATGCGACCGTTCTCCTCGCTGGTGCGTCAGGCGCGCGATGCCGGCTACACCGAGCCGGATCCGCGCGATGACCTCTCTGGCGAGGACGTGCGGCGCAAGCTGTTGATCCTTGCGCGCAGTGCCGGTGTCGAACTGGACGCCGGTGATGTCGAGGTCACTTCGCTGGTGCCACCGGAACTGGCGATCCTGTCTCGCGAAGCGCTCGATGCCGCGCTGCCCGCGCTCGATGCGCCGCTGCGCGACCGCTACGCCAGCGCCTACAAGCGGCACGAGAAGCTGCGCTTCATCGCCCGACTGCAGGACGGCGTCGCCCGCGTCGGCCTGGAGTCGTTGCCGGCCGACCATCCGCTGGCCGGTGGCGCCGGCACCGACAACCGCGTGGCGATCTGGTCCGATCGTTATTGCCACCAGCCACTGGTGATCCAGGGGCCGGGTGCGGGTGCGGAGGTCACCGCGGCGGGACTGCTGGACGACGCGCTGAGGCTGGCCGCTCAATGACGTGAACGTTGGCGTTGTTTGTCGTCCCGAACGTAGTGAGGACTTGCCGTTGCGTGTGGGCTTGCCTCCCCGGCCCGGCGGACGACGCTTCGGCGCTTTGTTTCCCGGTCTTCGGCGGCCCTCACCCCAACCCCTCTCCCGTAAACGGGAGAGGGGCTTCCACCGTCATTGGAAAACCGTCATCCCCGCGAAGGCGGGGACCCAGCGACGTTGTTCTGATGCCCGTCATTCCCGCGAAGGCGGGAACCCATGGACTTTGTTCTTGCCCGTCATTCCCGCGAAGGCGGGAACCCAGTGACTCTGCTCCATGCCGGGTTTGAAACAACATGAACCTCTAGCGGGCGGCCGGGCCCGACCTCACCGAGCAGCCGTGCGAATGAGGGAGGGCACGGACACCGCCCCGTAACGGCACAGCCCGAGTCCCGCCCTTGCAGCCAACTCACGCGGGCAGCGCACCGACCCGACACGTGAAGTCGATAAAACAACTGCAGCTTCAGGAAGGAGGGGGTGGGGTGTATTTCGCGAACTGTTAACGGAGCGAAGCGGAGGTTCGCGGAATACACCCCACCTCCTCCTCTCGACCACGCACGCGACCGTTTGCCCTCACCCCAACCCGCACCCCGGCCCGAGCGCATAGCGCTCGGGCGTTCGAGGACACGCGAGCCAGTGGCTCGCAAGCAGTGTCCTCTCACCCCGCAAGCGGGAGAGGGGCTCTACAAGCCCTCTCTCGCTTGGGAGAAGAACCCTTTTTTACCCGCGCGGTCGTATCGTATGCCGCACCCGCCACCCGGACGTCCGCCATGAACTCCCTGCTCAAGCTCTCCGTCGCCGGCTTCATCGCCGCCGCCGCATTCGCCGCACCAACCTACGCCGCGCTCAAGACCGGCGCCAAGGCTCCCGATTTCACCGCCCCGGCCTACCTCGCCGGCGAGCCCTTCACCTTCAAGCTCGCCGATGCCCTGAAGAAGGGCCCGGTCGTCGTCTACTTCTTCCCGGCCGCACACACGCCGGGCTGCAACCTCGAGGCGCACCTGTTCTCCGAGGCCGCCGACCAGTTCAAGAAGGAGGGCGCCACCCTGATCGGCATCACCGCCGGCAACACCAGCGAGCTGGCCGCCTTCTCGAAGGAAACCGAGCATTGCGGCGGCAAGTTCCCGGTCGCCGCCGACAACGGCGCCAAGATCGCCAGGCAGTACGACGCGATCCTGGCGCAGAAGCCGGAGTGGTCCGATCGCACGTCCTACGTGATCTCCCAGCAGGGCACGATCGTGCATGCCTACTCCGAGCTCAAGCCGAACCAGCACGTCAAGGAAACCCTCGACGCCGTCAAGGCGCTGAAGAAGTAACTTCCGCTGCGCTGGCCCGGGGCAGAGGATCTGCCCCGGGCATTGCACTCAGAACTCCTTGCGCAGTTCCAGTTCCCACGAGCGCGGCTCGCCGAGATAGGCCATGTCGTTGCTGATCGCATAGGCGATGAAGTCGCGGTCGCCCAGGTTGCGCCCGCGCACGGTCAGGCTGGTGGCCGCATCCAGCTGCCAGCGCAGGTGCGCACCGAACACGCCATATCCCGCGGCCTTGGTCGTATTGGCCGAATCGGCGTAGCGCGACGAGAGCGCGCGCAGATCGATGCCGGCCGTCCATTGCGGCGCGAACGCATAGTCCAGCCACAGGTTGGCGATCCGCGAAGGCGTATTGGTCGGGCGATTGCCGGCGCGCGACACCGACACGCCGCCGACGCTCTCGTAGAAGTCATCGAGCGTGGCGTCGACCCAGGCCAGGTTACCGTTGATCGACAGGTCCTGCAGCGGCTTCATGCCGAAGGCGAGCTCGACGCCGCGCGACGATTGCTGGCCCACCGGCAGCGTCTGCCCCGGGTTGGCCGGGTCGGTGATCGCCAGGTTCTCGCGCACGATCCGGTACGCGGCCAGCGTGACGTAGTTGCGGGCATCGGCGGACTGGAACTTGGCGCCCATTTCCTCTTGGCGGCCGGTGCTCAGGTCGAAATCGCGCAATGTCGCGAAGTTGGCCGTGGACAGGATGCCCGCGGGTGGATCGGCGGAGGTGGCGACCTGCACATACGTGCTCATCGAAGGCGTCCATGCGTAATCCAGCGCAACACGTCCGGTCGTCGGCGAGTAGTCGCGCTGGAAGCGCGCCGGGTTGGTCGCATTGACCGCGCGATGGTTGACGACATCCAGGTCGATCCAGTCGTGGCGCAGGCCGGTCAGCAGTGACAGTTGCTGGCCAAGATGGGTCAGGTTCTCCACGAACAGCGCCTGGCTGTGCAGCCGGTTGGTGCGGTCCGGCTGGTAGACCTGTTCCGCGCCCGGCACGTCGAAGAAGCTGCCCGGCGTGACCGCATCCACCGGCACCGTATCGACCACGCCCGGCAGCGACAGCGGGAAGCGCGTCTGCCGGTTGTAGCTGACGTCGACGCCGGCGCTCCACTGCGTCGGCAGCGTTGCCAGCGTGCCCTCGTGCGACCATTCGACGCGGTCGCCGAACAGCTGCTGGTCGTGCCGTTGCAACAGTGCGCTGGAGCGGATCACGCCCTGCCGATCGGGCGTCAGCCGGTACGACTCGACGTTGCGGTAGTCGCGCAGCGCATCGTAGTGGTAGAGCGTGTTGCGCAGCTGGGTGCGCTCCGACACTTGCCATTCCAGCAGCGAACGTGCCCACAGCACCTGCTGGCCGTAATGGCCGTCGGCGACGTTGTAGTTGCTGGTGCGGGTGGCGTCGAGCACTCGCAGGTGGCCGTCTTCGCGGTAGGCCGGCGTGCCCCAGTACGGCCGCTCGCTGTCTTCGTCCTGGTATTCCAGCGCGAGCGTATGACTGAGGTTGTCGCGGATCTGGTCGAGCCACGACAGCGCCAGCGTGGCCGACTCACGCCGGTTGCGATCGGCCCAGCCATCGCTGTGCGACCACGCCGCGTCGGCGCGGATGGCGTTGTGGGCATTGTCGCCGCCGATGTGCTGGTTGGTTCCACCGGCGATCACGGCGCTGCCGAAGGAGCCGGCAGTGGCTAGCAGTTGCGTGCTGTCACGATCGAGCTGGGCAACCTTGCTGACGTAGTTGATCGAACCGCCCACCGCACCGGCGCCGTAGAGGAAGCTGGACGGGCCGCCGATGGCCTCGACGCGCTCGTAGATCCAGCCATCGACCGGGCGCGCGGCGATCGCGTCGTACTGGACGCCGATGCCGTTGAACAGCTGCGTGATCTGCGCGCCGGAGAATCCGCGCCAGGTCACCGCGTTGCCGTTGCCCGGCGGCGAGGCCACCGCCAGCCCGGGAATGCCGAACAGCGCTTCCTGGGTGTTGCGGACGCCGCGGTCGTCCATGGTCGAACGGTCGATGACGGTGATCGAGGCAGGCGTTTCCTGCACGGTCAGTTTCAGGCGCGTGCCGGTGGCGGCTGACGCATCGAGTGGATTGGCTGCCATGGCGGCGACCTCGATGCGATCGAGCGTAGTGGCATCACGGTTGGCATCGCCGGTGAGGTCGTCGGCATGGGCCATATCCGCGTAGGTTAGAAGCGGGAGTGCGCAGGCAAGCGCGGTCGAGACCGCCGCGCACAGGCGCGACGAACGGAAAATGGAAGACATGGAAAACTCCAAAGCACAAGGAGCACGCGGCGTCGCCGCATGCAGGGATCAGGAAGGCGTCTTGTGTTTCAGAGTGCGAGCGGGGGGCCGCGCGAGCCCAGTCCGCAGGGGTGCCAGCGTGTCCAGGGCAACGGTGTCCGTCGCGGAGGCGTCTGTCGTGACCGCGTCGCCGCGGCAAACGCGAACACCACGCACAGCACCAGCGCGACGAGCGTGTTAAGGACCGGACAATAAGCGCAGTCCTGCATCGGTAGATCGCCGCCGGGTTCGGGCGTGATCGGATCGACGTGGTTGGCGTCTCCTGCCGATACCTTCACCAGCTTCAGGCCGGCCATGGTGCACATCTGCGTCCAGACGCCGCCGTCGCGGGCGCCGGACATCCCGGCCAGCAGTCGACCCGCCGTCGGCATGAGCAGGAGCAGCAGCATGGCGGCCAGCGCCAGCAGGCTCATTCGACGGTGGAAGGGGGAATGGCGCATGGGGTGGCGAATTATAGCGGACCAGGTTGCCTGGTCGGCCTGCGACGGTTTCGCCGGTTGCCACAAAATCGTTTGTCCGGAGCGTAGCGCACGTGTTCCCGACACGCTTTCGCGAAGCGCCGGGAGCAACGTCGCTGGGTCCCCGCCTTCGCGGGGATGACGGTCTTTCAGTAACGGAGCCCCTCTCCCGCTTGCGGGAGAGGGGTTGGGGTGAGGGCCACCGAAGACCGTGCAACAAAGCGCCGACCCGGCGGACGACGCCCTTCCGCAGACACGAGCCCCACCAAAAAAAAGAGCGCCGATCAAGGGATCGGCGCTGAGGGTCAAAACCCGAGGAGGGTTCTGGAGAGGGGGTTACTTGAGGCCGTTGGACATCGTGTTGACCAGCGTGCCCTGTGCATCGTCGCCACTGAATTCCCAGAAGAACGCGCCGCCCAGGTTCTGTGCCTTCGCGTAGCCCATCTTCTCGGTGACCATGGCCGGCGTGTCGTAGCTCCAGAACGTGTTGCCGTCGTACTTCCAGGTCGCACGCGCATTTGCATCGGTGTAGATCGTGCCGGGACGGTCCTTGAGCACCTTGTAGTCCTCGTTGCCGGCTTCATACGTGCCCGGCGCCGCGGTACCGCTCTGGTACAGGCCATTGTTGACGTTGGGCACGTTGGTCCAGCCGCGACCGTAGAAGCCGATGCCGATGTTGAGCTTGGCCGCCGGCACGCCGCGGCTCAGGAACGCCTCGATTGCATCGTTGCTGTTGTAGAACTTCTGGTCGCCGGTGGACGGATCGTTGGGCGAGTCGAACAGCGCCGAGTGATGGTTGGTCTGCGGATCCCAGGTGCCGTGGAAGTCGTAGGTCATCACGTTGATGTAATCCAGGTACTGCGAGTAGGCCGCCGGATCGGTGACGCGGACCTTGTCGACGCCGGCGCCGGCGGCGATGGTCAGCAGCAGGCCCGGCCGCACCGCATCGAGCTGGCGGCGGAACTCGGCCAGCAGCGCGGTGAAGTTGGCGTTGTCGGCGGGCGTGCCGCAGCTCAGGCCGCAGGCGACCGGGTACTCCCAGTCGATGTCGATGCCGTCGAACACACCGGCTGCCGCACCAGGGCCACCGGCACCGTCGGTCACCGGCAGGTTGCCCCTGATGTAGGCATCCACGCAGGAGGCGACGAAGGCCTGGCGGTTGGCCGCGCTGGCGGCGCTGGAGAAGTTGCGCGAATACGTCCAGCCGCCGAGCGAGATCAGCACCTTCAGGTTCGGATGCTTGGCCTTGAGCTGCTTGAGCTGGTTCCAGCTGCCGCGCAGCGGTTGATCCCAAGTGTCGGCGGTGCCGCTGACGCTTTCGCCCGCGCCGAACGCCTTGGTGTAATCGGCGAACGCATCGCCACCGACGCCGGTATTCGGATCGGAGGCCTGGGTCACGCCGACTTCGCAGCGGTTGTTGCGGACGTTGCCGAAGGCGTAGTTGATGTGCGTCATCTTCGCCGCCGAACCGCTGGTGTCGATGTTCTTGACGCGGTAATTGCGGCCGTAGATGCCCCATTGCACGAAGTAGCCGATCACCCGCTTGTTGCCGCCGCCACCGCCGGTGAGCGTGGTCGCGCTGACCGCGGCACTGTGTGCCGAGGCATTGGCGGGGCTGGCGTTGTCGCGTGCGCGCACGGTGAACGAGTAGGTCGTGTTCGCCGCCAGGCCATTGCTGGTGTAACTGGTGGCGGTGGGCGAGGCGATGAGGCTGCCGTTGCGGTAGACGTCGTAACCGGCCACGCCGCTGCCACCGGTGTTGTCGGTGGAGGCGTTCCAGCTCAGGCCGATGCTGCTCGACGACAGCGCGCTGGCGGCCAGTCCGGTCGGCACGCTCGGAGGCGTGGTATCGACGGGCGGCGTGCCGGTAATGGTGATGGTGTTGGTGGCCGACGTCGTGGTGGCGCCCTGGTTGTCGGTGGCGACGGCCTTGAACGCGTGCGTGCCGGTGCTGGCGTTGGCCCAGGTCACCGCGTACGGCGCGCTGGTGTCGACGCCCAGCGAGGCCGTGCCGCGGAAGAACTCGACCTGGCTGATGCTGCCGTCGCTATCGCTGGCATTGGCGCTGACGGCGATGTTGCTGCCGGCGGCGAAGCTGGCGCCGTTGGCCGGCGCGGTGAGGCCGACGCTCGGCGGCTGGTTGGTTCCGCCGGTGCCGCACACGCCCAGGTCCGTGTACCAGCCGCAGCTGGGACAGTGGGTCGGCGGTGCGTTCCAGATCTGGATGTTGGCCTGGTACAGGTGGTTCTGGTAGACGAGCTTGTCGCCCGGGTTGTAGATGGTGGAGGCGGTCCACGCCGGCACCGCCGCGCAGGACGCGGACTGGGCCTGGGCCGTGGGCAAGGCCACGAGTGCGAGCATGCCGGACAGCAACAAACCGGCGGGTCGTGCAGCTTTCCCTGGTGCGTATCTCACGAGCATCCCTCCCATACGAGATTGACCACCACACATGCCGGCCCTTCCGGGCTGGCTCCTATTTCCTTGCAGAAGTCGATGCGGCGACGCGGCGGTGCCTGCGTGCGCGGGGCGAATGGCGGTGCTGATCCGATCCTTGTTGATCCAACACGTCTGGCCTCCGGGAAGGTCGACGGCCGTGGGGCCGTGCGTCTGGTGACAACGTTGTCAGCTCAGGTCAGGCGAATATGTGTCCATGTACTCAGTTTTCGTCACGGCGCAAGGCAAGGCGATGAACGGCTGCGTTTGACCTGTGCTGGAACCCTGATGAGCGTCGCGACTTAACAATTGTCCTGTAGACAATCGACAGGCCGCGGGACACTTCGGCGGGACACGAGTGACCTTTCCCTTCTCCGCGGAAGCGCGTACGCATGGGCGAAGCGGGTGCTTGCGGCGTATACGGCAGCGCCGTATAGTTTCGCCGTGCAGCTATTGACCGTCATTCCGCTGTTCTCCAAGGACTGACAGATTGCGGAGGAATTCGGCCATGCCGATGAATGAGAAAGAGCTGCTGGCGCGAGACGCGAAGCGCGACATCGGCGCCGAACTGCTCGACGCAGTGCGCCGCGTGAAGGCCGGCGACGTCGGTCAGGTGCACATGGTCCCGGTGTCGATCGCCCAGGAGGCGCGCCAGCGGCTGGGCTTGTCCCAAGCCCAGTTCGCGGCCGTGCTGGGCGTTTCCAAGCGCACGCTGCAGGATTGGGAGCAAAAGCGCCGCCAGCCCTCGGGTGCGGCGCGGGCGCTGATCAGGATCGCCGCCATTCGCCCGGACGTGGTGCACGAAGCCATCAGCAGTGCGGCGCCTGTCACCGAGGTCGTGGGCGCAAAGGTCCCAACTGCCAAGGCGCCTCGACCGCGCAAGGGTGGAAGAACGCAGGTCATCAAGGCTGCCAAGGTCGTGAGCGGCGAGACAAAGGGCGCCAAGACGGTCCCGCGGCGGCGCCTTGTCGGCCGCAGTTAAGGCAACGCTGATCAAGTCTTGTTTGTCATCCTGAGCGCAGCGAGGGATCTGTTTTCCGCGGCAAAAAAACAGGTCCCCCGCTACGCTCGCGACAACATTCGACTTGATTCACGGTTGCCTCAGGTCGGCAACCGCTGCGGCATCGACCGCCTTCGCTTGCCCGCCGTGCCGTTGTCGCAGCCAGGTGGCGAGCGCAGCGACCTGCGCATCGTCGAGGTCGTCGGCGAAGCCGGGCATGTCCTGCATGCGGGCAAGACCGGGGAAGTCGTGCTCCGGCAAGCCGTCGAGGATCGCGACGATCAGGTTGTGCGGATTGCTGTCGTGCACGGCGGTGTTGCTTTGCAGGCTCACGGCGACGTTGGGTACGCCTTCGCCATCGCGGCCGTGGCAGCCGGAGCACAGATCCAGGTAGTGGCGATGCCCCGGACCCGTGGCCGTCGCGGCAGCAGCAACCACCTTCGGCGGCAGCGGAGCGTCGCCGAGCAGGTACACCGCGATCGCATGCACGTCGTCGCGGCGCAGGCGACTGGTCGACAGGCTCACCACGCGCAGCATCTCGTCCGATGCCACCGCCTGTGCGCTGACGCCGATCGCCAGGTACTGCTGCAACGACGCCGCATCCCAGCCGCGTGCGGCCAGGCCCTGGGGCGTGATGTCGGGCGCGGCGAAGCGGCCGAGTTTGCTGCTGCCGGCGAGCGGCCGGTCGCGGTCGATCTGTCCGAGACTGCCGCGCGGGCTGTGGCATTCGCCGCAATGACCCAGGGTCTCCACCAGGTAGCGCCCACGCTTCCAGTCGGCACTGTCACCCTTCGAGGCGGAGCGGACCTCGGGCCGGGCGAACAGCAGGTTCCAGCCGTGTATCGCGGTGCGGACGTTGGCGGGGAAGTGCACGCCGTTCCTGCGGTTGGGCACGTTCATCGCCGGCTGGTTCATCACGAAGGCGTAGATCGCATCGCTGTCGGCGCGCGTGATCGTGCGGTACGACACGTAGGGCATGGCCGGATACAACTGGTGACCGTCGCGCGCTTCGCCACGGGTCAGGGCATGGTGGAAATCGTCGGCGGTGTAACGGCCGATGCCATGCTCGGCATCGGGCGTGATGTTGGTGCCATGGATGGTGCCGAATGGCGTATGCAAGGGCAGTCCGCCGGCCAGCGGCGCACCGCCGTCGGCGGTGTGGCAGCCGGCGCAGTCGGCGGCGTCGGCCAGGTAGCGGCCGCGTTCGATCTGCGCGGGAGTGGCCTGGACCTTCTGCAACGGGCCGCGGTTGGACCACCAGCGCGAGATCCAGCCGATCAGCAGCACCACCACGAGGATCAGTACCAGCCAGGTGACGATGCGCCTCCAGCCGACGCGGGTCATGGCGCGCGCTCCTTGTTGCCGCGCTCCTTGCCACCGCGCTCTTCGCCAACATTCACCAGTCCCGGCGTCGCCAGCACCACCGCCTTCACCGCCTGGTAGTAGCGCACGTAGCCGGTGCAGCGGCACAGGTGCGGGTTTAACGCCTCGCTGATGGTGTCCTCGACCTGGTCCTGGTTGATCGGCGCCTTGCGCAGACGTTCCAGCAGCACGGTGGCGGCATTGACGAAGCCGGGCGTGCAATAGCCGCATTGGAAACTGAAGTGGTCGAGGAAGGCCTGCTGCACCGGCGACAGCTCGACGATCGTGCCCGCGTCATCGCGCCTGGCATGGCCTTCGACGGTGCGGATGCGCTTGCCTTCGAAATAGTGTGCCCCGGTGATGCAGCTGCGCACTTCGCGCGGACCGCGCTCGTCGTCGACGATCACCGTGCATGCGCGGCACACCCCCTGGCCGCAGCCCAGGCGCGTGCCGGTCAGTCCCAGGTATTCGTGCAGGACGTCGACCAGCATCATGTCCTCGGGCACGTCGATCGGACCGTGGCTGACGCCATTGATCTGCAGCGACAGCGGCCGGAGCCGGGCGGGAAGGGTGCTCATGCCGTCTGCTCCTGCACGCGTCCCGTGCTCAACGCGGTGCGGACCTTCTCGGCGGTCACCGGCAGCTCGCGAAAGCGCAGGCCGGTGGCGTGGGCGATGGCGTTCACGATCGCCGGCACCACCGCGATCATCACCACCTCGGCCATCCCCTTGGGTGGATCGCTGGCCGACAGGGCTGGCAGCACCTCGCCGGTCTGCTTCCACACCGCGACGTCGCCCGCGCGCGGCAGGGTGTAGCGGTTGAAGTTCCACGTGCCGTTACCGGGGCCGTCTTCGTACAACGGCAGGTACTCGTGCAGGGTGTGGCCGATGCCCATTGCCAGGCCGCCCTGGAGTTGCCCGGATACCAGTTCCGGCACGATCGGGTTGCCGCACTCGAGCACGGAGTGGTGGTTGAGCAGCTCGACCTTGCCGCTGGCGGTGTCCACCGACACCTCCGCGATCGTGGCGATGGCGCTGTAGTAGACGACGCCGGCGTTGTTGCGTTGGGTCGGCGGGTAGTGCGCGCGGGTGCGCTCGATCATGCGGTAGCCATTGGCGGTCGGGGTTCCCTTGCCGCTGCTGCCGTCCGCGCCCCAGCGCAGTGCGATCGCGTCCAACGGCAGTCGCGCGTCTTCGCCGTCGAGCGGGAATTCCGCCTCCGCCCACTGCCAGCGATTGAACGTGTGCACGATCGCACCGGTGGCCAGGCCCAGCTCGTAAGCCTTGGCGACGATGTTCCGCAATGGCAGCCCGACCAGTCCGCCGGCGGTGAGCCGGCCATCGACCCATTGCGCGTCCTCGCGCCGCACCGACAGCGGCGCCAGCTGGCCGCCGCCGAATCCCTCCGCCCATATCGCCTTCGCCGCCGGCCACAGTCCCTGTGTGAACAGCAGCCGTGCCGCTTCGCGCGTGGCGTGGCCGAAGAAGTAGGCCGAGTTGCTGGCGCTGCTGGGACTGACCAGATTCGGTGTCCAGCGTGGATTGCCGACGTTGCGGTCCTGCTCGGACTGCTGCATCAACCATGGGTCGCCGGTGGCGATCATCGGCAGTTCCGGCCAGACGGTCTCACCGGTGCGCACGTCGTCGGCGGGCTTGCCGAGCCACGGGATGCACAACGCGGACTGGCTGGTGGCCATGCCGGTGCCCATGTCGACGCCGACGTGGCGCAGCAGCAGGCGGCCATCTGGCGCCAGCGCGACCTCGACGAACGCGGCCTCGGCACCGGTGCCGAAATCCTTCTGCACGCAGCCAAAGCCGACGCCGTAATGCTTGCCAGGATGCGCGCCTTCGTACTCGCGCTTGCGCTTGTCGCGATCGCGCCATAGCGGGTGCGCGCGGCAGCGGGCCAGTACTTCGTCGGCGCGCTGTGCGCCACCGGGGATGGCGCCCTGGGTGTTCTTCATGCCGGAGGTGAACACGTTGCGCTGGCGCAGCTCGATCGGGTCGAGCCCGAGTTCGGCCGCCACCTCGTCGACCAGCATCTCGGTCGCGCCCATGCTCTGCAGCGTGCCGTAGCCCCGCGCCGATCCCGCATCGAGTGCGCGCGACGCGATCACGGTGCTGGCCAGGTCGCTGCGCGGGAAGTAGTAGATCGATTGCGCGGCCGTCGCCGCGACCAGGCACACCGACGGCGAGAAGTTCTGGCGGCCGCCGCCATCGCCGACCATGTCGCCCTGGAAGATGCCGAACTTTCCGGTCTTTCGGTCGACCGCGATGCGATAGCGGATGCGGAAGCTGTGCCGCTTCAGACTGGCCTGGAACTGCTCGTAGCGGTCGTTGGCCAGGCGCACTGGTCGGCCATCGCCGTACAGCCCGGCCATCAGTGCGTAGAACGGGAACGGGTTATGGTCCTTGGAGCCGTAACCGACGGTGTAGCAGGGATGCAGCACCAGGTTCTTCACGCCAAGCCCGCTCGCGGCGAGCATGCGCGGACCGTCGGCTGCGATCTCCTGTGGCGACTGGGTGGCGACCACCAGATGCAGCGTCGCGCTGGCGGCATCGAACCAGGCGTTGCCGTTGTCGAGCTCGAGCGCGGCGGTGTCGATCGACTGGGAGAAATATTCCCGCTCCAGCACCAGCTGGTCTGCGCCGGGTGCGTCCAGGGCCGCGGCGATCGCGGTGGCGTGCGCTGCGCCCTGTGCGTCCAGTCCGCCTCGCGGATTGGCCTGCGGCCACCGCGGCCGTTTCTTGCTGTAGGCGGTCGGAAACAGCGGCGTGTCCTTGAGGCTCGAATAGGCATCGTCGTCGAATGCCGTCGAACCACCGACGCGCACGTAGCGGAACGCGGCCCAGGGGTCGCGTTCAAGCGGGCCGGTGACGGCGCCGTAGCGGATGATGTCGTCGCGGAACTTGAGCGCGTTCTTGGCGGCGCGAAATCGCGGGAAGTCGTGCCAGATCAGCAACGCCACGGCGTGGCCCAGGTAGGCCGGCGTCTTGCCTTCTGGCAGCAGCATGTCCTCGCCGTAGAACGGCGGGAACTGCACGTCGTCGCGTTGCAGCTTGGCAGCGGTGACGATGCGGTCGGGGCGCAGCGCATCGCCGAGGATCGACAGATCGAAGCCGGCATAGACGCGGTCGGCACGGGTGACGCGCAGCAGCATCGCGTGTGCCTGCTGGTCCGGCCAGCCGGGCAGGTCGCGGCCGCGCATGTCGAAGCTGAAGACTTTTTCGCCGGTGACCTTGGCGGTGGCATCGGTGCGGTAGCGGATCTTGCCGGTGCCCGGATCCCAAGGCAGCGGCCGGATCCGCTCCTTCTCGAACAGCGCCGCCAGCGCGGCACTGCCAGGTGCGGCGATGTACACGCTGATGCCCGCGACCACGCTGCATTTGAGGAAGTCGCGACGACTGACGCGGGCTGGCATGGGTAGCGCTCCGGCTGGCCTGTGGCGGATGGTAACCACAGTGGCGGGAGCGCCGTGTCGGCGGCGCGTGAGGGTTGGCTACCCTCTGGTCAGCACTCGATCACGTTGACCGCAAGGCCGCCGCGCGAGGTTTCCTTGTACTTGTCCTGCATGTCACGACCGGTGTCGCGCATGGTTTTGATGACCTTGTCGAGGCTGACCTTGTGCTTGCCATCTCCGCGCATCGCCATGCGGCTGGCATTGATCGCCTTGACCGCGCCCATTGCGTTGCGCTCGATGCACGGGATCTGCACCAGGCCGCCGATCGGGTCGCAGGTCAGGCCGAGGTTGTGCTCCATGCCGATCTCGGCGGCGTTCTCGATCTGGCTGGAACTGCCGCCAATGGCGGCGGTGAGGCCGGCGGCCGCCATCGAGCAGGCCACGCCGACTTCGCCCTGGCAACCGACTTCGGCGCCGGAGATGCTGGCGTTTTCCTTGTAGAGGATGCCGACCGCGGCGGCGGTCAGCAGGAACGTGCGCACGCCCTGGATGTTCGCGCCCGGGCAGAAACGATCGTAGTAATGCAGCACCGACGGAATGATGCCGGCCGCGCCATTGGTCGGCGCGGTGACGACGCGGCCACCGGCTGCGTTCTCTTCGTTGACCGCCAAGGCGTACAGGTTGACCCAGTCGAGCGTGGTCAGCGGATCGCGCATGGCCGCTTCCGGGCGCGAGGTGAGTTCGGCATGCAGGGTCGGCGCGCGGCGCGACACATGCAGACCGCCGGGCAGCGTGCCGTGGGCGCGGATGCCGCGGCCGACACAGGCCTGCATCGCCTCCCAGATCTCGTCGAGGCCGGCATCGATCTCTTCGGCCGTGCGCCAGACCTTTTCGTTCGCGTACATCATCTGGGCGATGCTCAGGCCGCTTTCGCGGGCCCGCGAAAGCAGTTCGTCACCGGAGCGGAACGGGTAGGGCTGTTCGGTCTCGTCGGCGACGATGCGATCCTCGGCCGCCTCGTCCTGGTTGACCACGAAGCCGCCACCGACGGAGTAGTAATCGCGCGTGGCGATCACGTTGCCGTCGGCATCGAAGGCGGTGAAGCGCATGCCGTTGGTGTGGAACGGCAGCTTCTGGCGCTTGTTCATGATGAGGTCGTGCTTCTCGTCGAAGCCGATCTCGTGCTGTCCGTGCAGGTTGATGCGCTTGCTGGCGCGAATCCGCTCCAGTGCGGGCGCGATGATGTCCGGGTCGATCTGGTTGGGCAGGTGGCCTTCCAGGCCCATCAGCACTGCCTTGTCGGTGCCATGGCCGCGGCCGGTCAGGGCAAGCGAACCGAACACTTCGGCGCGAATACGGGCGGTGCGCTGCAGGTCGTTGCCGGCGTCGCCATTGCCGCCTTCGACCAGCCAGCGCTGCACGAAGCGCGCGGCGGCGCGCATCGGGCCGACGGTATGGGACGAACTCGGACCGATACCGATCTTGAACAAGTCGAAACTGCTGACGGCCACGTGGGGCTACTCCGGCGGGATGCGCACTGACAATCCGGCTATTCTACGCGCCCCGGCAGGTCGGCCCGGCCATACCCTGCCGAATGCCGATGCCCGGAACCGCGAGCGATTTCCCATGCCCCATTCCCTGCACGACTCGACCCTGCATGACCTGATCCCTGCCGCCGCACCGGCGTTGACGCTGTTCCAGCGCGACGACTGCCATCTGTGCGATCTGGCGCTGGAAGTGCTGGCGGTGGCGCGTGCGCCCGAATTCGAGAGCGTGTTCATCGATGGCGACGACGGCCTGGAGCAGCGCTACGGTGTGCGCGTGCCGGTGCTGCGAGACGAAGGCCGCGGCATCGAGCTGGACTGGCCGTTCGACGTCGGGCGGCTGCAGGCTTTCCTGGCCGTGGAATCGCCGGTGTAGGAGCGAGCTTGCTCGCGATCAGGCGTATCGGCGGCGGTCAGGCCTGATCGCGAGCAAGCTCGCTCCTACGCAGGGCGGGATTACTTCGCGGGGGCGAAGACCACCTTGGTGCTGATCGCCACTTCGTTCGGGATCAGCGCCGTATCGGCCCAGTCGCCGCTGCCCACGCCGAAGTCCAGGCGCTTGACCGTGGCCTTGCCGTTGAGCACCGGCTGTGCGCCCGGGGTCCAGGTGAAGGTCAGCGTGACCGGCTTGCTGACGCCGCGCAGGCTCAGTGCCCCGTCGGCTGCGTACTGGTTGCCGCCAAGGCTGCGGAACTTGGTCGCGGTGTAGCGCGCCTGCGGAAACTTGCCGGAAGCAAAGAAGTCGCTGCCCTTCAACGCATCGTCGCGATCGGTGTTGGCCGTGGTCGCCGACGCCAGCGGGATGGTCACGTCGAGCTTGGCGGTGGCCAGCTGCGCCGGGTCGAAGCTGAAGTGGGTGACGAAGCCGGGGAATCGGCCCGTGAAGACTTCCCCTTCGTACTTGCTGGCGAAGGTCAGGGAGGAGCCGGCGGCCTGCAGGTAGTCGGCGGCGAACGACGGCGCGGCCACCAGCAATGCGGCGGCCGCCGCGGTGGCCAGGGTGAAGCGCCTGATCGACATGGCATGGATCGACATCAATGGATCTCCGGAACGGGGGAGGAGGCGCGACGCCGGCCCGGCAGCATCCGGGACAAGGTGTCGTCGCGCTGGAACAGATGGTGGTACAGCGCCGCGGCCGCGTGCACGGCCACCAGCGCGATCAGGATCCAGAACAGCCACTCGTGCCAGTCACGCACCAGCGGCTGCAGTTGCTGGCTGGGCGCGGCGATCTTGGGCATCTTGAACAGTCCAAACCAGCGCATCGGACGCAGGCCGCTGACCGAGTCGTAAACCCAGCCCGACAGCGGCACGGCGAAGGTCAATGCATACAGCAGGCCGTGGGTAACGGTGGCGATGCGATGCTGCCAGTGCGGTGTTCCGCTCACGGGTTGCGGCGCACCGGCGAACAGGCGCCAGACCAGGCGCAGCACCATCAGCGCCAGCACGGTGATACCGAAGGACTTGTGCAGGTCGTAGACCCAGAAATAGCGCGGCGACTTGGGCAGTTCGACCATCACCAGGCCGATCACGCCCAGACCCAGGATCAACAGCACGATCAGCCAGTGCAGCAACTGGCTGATGGCGCCCCAGCGGTCGGCGGTGTTCTTCAGGGTCATGGGGTCGTTTCCGGAGGGGGTTCCTGGGTGGCCGGTTCCTGCGGAACAGGCTCCTGCAGGGCAGGTTCCGTGGTCGTCGGCTCGGCGGACGGCGGTGCATCTTCGGTCGGCGGCGCGGCCTCGTCGGCCGGCTCGCCCGCGCTGCGCTCGCGCAGGGCTTCGGCCTCGATGCGCAGATCGACACGATCACCGATCACGTTCTTCCAGGCGGTCATGCCGAATTCGGCGCGGCTGAGCGTGGCCGTGGCCGAGAAGCCGGCGGTGCGGTGGAACGGCGGCAACGGATGGCGCTTGACCGCGTTGAGGGTCACGTCCATGCACAGCGGCTTTGTCACGCCGCGCAGGCTCAGCTCACCGCACACCTTGGCGTGGTCGGCATCGACCGGCTCGACGCTGGAGGAGACGAAGTGCGCCTGCGGATGATGCTCGGCGTCGATCAGGTTGCTGGCGAGCACCGCCTTGTTCCACTTGGCATCTCCCAGGTCCAGGCGCTGCAGCGGCACCTGCACGTCGAGCCGCGCCGACTTCCAGTCGTCGCGGTCGAACACCAGCGTGCCGGTGCTGCCCGATACCGTGCCCAGCGCATGCGAGAAACCTGCATGCTCGACCGCGAACATCACGCGGGTGTGCACCGGGTCGAGCGACCAGGTCTGCGGTGGCGCGGCCATTGCCAGTACCGGCGCAAGGCCAAGCATGACGAGCACGCTGAGCACGCGAGTCAGGCAGATCCTCGGCATCGGGCTGGGGCGCATGGCGGGCGGTTCCGGAAGGCGAATCCAAGGCAGCGATTCTAGGCGCAGGCAGGTGAACGGGTCGGTGGACGGCCGCAACGGATCGTTGCAGGCGCCGGACCGGGGCGGCGGACTTGCGCTGCAACAGCGCTTCGCCCAGCCTAGCGGCGGGGACAGGAAGCCGGAAAGGGGCAATGCGGACACCAGCAATCCCGACAGTGATGCTTGCGTTGTTGCTGGCGTGCGCAACCTTCGTACCTGCCAAGGCCGCCATTCCGGAGACCCCGAGGCCGCGCCAGATCACCGTGGCCGATGGCCTGCCGTCGAACCGCATCAACGGCATCACCGAAGACCACAACGGCTACCTGTGGATTGCCACCAGCGACGGGCTGGCGCGTTACGACGGCAACGGCTTCCGCATCTGGCGCGCCGAACACGGCCTGCGCGACAACTTCGTCTGGGCCGTCCACGTCGATGCGCGCAACCGCGTCTGGATCGGCACCAGCCAGGCGGGGCTGGCGATGCTCGACGCCGACCGCAAGCAGTTCCGCTACTTCAACCGCAGCAACACGCCGCAGATGGGCAGCGACACCGTGTGGGCGGTGACCTCCACGCCTGACGGCGCGATCTGGTTCGGCACCTCCTTCGGCGGCCTGCATCGCCTCGATGCCGACGGCAAGGTCACGCGCTACATGCCGCGGCGCGGCGACCCGCGCAGCCTGCCCGATGCCGAAGTCGGACAGTTGGCCGTGGCACCCGATGGCAGCCTGTGGGCCGGCACCAAGGGCGGCGTCGCACGCTGGACGGGGCGCGACTTCGAGCGCTTGCCGCCGAACGCGCTGAGTTCGCCGCTGGTCAACGGCATCACCGCCGAATCCGACGGCACGCTCTGGTTCGCAACGCCGCGCGGCGTCGGCGTGCGCCGTGTCGACGGCAGTGTTTCGGCGACGCCCTGGGCGGACGCGGGGATGAAGGATTCGATCCTGCATGTGCTGCTGCGCGACCGCAGCGGCATGTACTGGTTCGACGTCCCGCAAGGGCTGGGTCGCGACGAGCACGGCAAGCTGAGCGTCGTGCCGCTCTACAGCGGCACCGCGCAGGGACTGGTGCGCCCGGGCTGGGTCGGTGCCTACCAGGACCGCGAAGGCGGCCTGTGGTTCGCCAGCAGCAGCAATGGCCTGTGGTACCTGGCGGCGAACTGGCGCCAGTTTGCGGTCATGTCGCGGCGGATCGACGACACCACTTCGCTCGCCAACGCCCACGTCCGTGGCATTGCTCCCTCCGCCGACGGGGCGATGTGGCTGGTGGGCAGCGGTGGCGTGCTCGACCGTCTCGATCCCGACAGCGGGTCAGTCACCCACGTCGTCCGCGATGTCGGCGACGGCTACATCCTTTCGCACGTGCTGGAGGATCGATCCGGCGCGGTCTGGGTGAGTTACGTCGGCGGCGTGGCGCGCATCGATGCCGGCACGCACCGGCTGCGGCGCTGGAGCGTGGACGACCAGATCGATCCGGCGCCGGCAGGCGAGAGCAAGCTGGTGGAGACCGGCGACGGCATGATCTGGCTGATCACCGAGGACGGGTTCATGCAGGTGCGCTCGCCCGACGGCCGCATCCGCGAATCGCTGGTTCCCGGCGCCGACATCGGCCTGGACAGTGACGTCTTCATCGAGCAGGCCAGGCTCGGGCCCGACGGTGCCCTCTGGCTGGCCGGCAGCAATGGCATGTCGCGCTGGAACTCGGGCAGGCATCGTTTCGAGCCGATCCCGGGCGCCGGACACGACCGTGTCCACGGCTTCGCCGCCGATGCCCGCGGCCAGGTCTGGCTGGCGCGACTGGGCGAGCTGGAGGCCTATCGCTGGGCCGGTGGCGCGTTGCAGCGGCAATGGCGCATGGGCACCGACGACGGCCTGCCGCTGGTCGCTGCCGGTGGCTTGAGCGTGGATGCCGCCGGCATCGTCTGGATGTCGAGTGTGCGCGGCCTCACCCGTGTCGATCCGGATCGGCGCGCGGTGCGCGTGTATGGCGTGCGCGACGGCCTGCCCAGCCAGGAGTTCGACATCGCGCCGGTGACGAGCCCGCGCGACGGCAAGATCCTGGTCGGCAGCCCCGAGGGGCTGGTGCTGTTCGACCCGACCACGGTGCGGCCGAACACGCAGGCACCGCACCTGGTGATCGAGAGCATCGATGCCCGCCGCAACGACCGGCGCATCACGTTCTTCCCGGCGCGGCCGTTCGAGATCCGCCACGACGACCGCGACCTGCACATCGTCGCGCGCCTGCTGTCGTTCAACGATGCCCGCAACCACGCTTATCGATTCCGCCTGGCCGGCTACGACAACAACTGGGTCGACGTCGGACCGGTCGGCGAGCGCGTCTTCTCGCAGCTCAAGCCTGGCCAGTACGAACTGCAAGTGGCCGCGCGCACCGCCGACAACGTCTGGTCGAAGGCGCAGACGATTGCATTCACCGTGGCCGCGCCCTGGTGGCAGACGTGGGCGGCGATCGCCGGCTTCGTGGGGCTGGCGGTGCTGCTCGGCTGGTGGCTGGCCGATGCCTACCGTCGTCGCCTCAAGCGCCGGCACGACTGGCAACTGGCGCAGCAGGAGCGAGAACTGGCCAAACAGGCATCGCTGGCCAAGACCCAGTTCCTGGCCACGCTCGGCCACGAGGTGCGCACACCGATGACCGGCGTGCTGGGCATGAGCGAGTTGCTGCTGGATACACCGCTCGATGGCCGCCAACGCGGATACGTCGACTCGATCCGTCGCGCCGGACGCCACCTGCTGCGCCTGGTCAACGACGCACTGGACCTGGCGCGGATCGAATCGGGCAGGCTCGAGCTCGCCGATGCGCCCTTCGCACTGCACGGCGTCGTCGACGAGGCCGCCTCGCTGATGGCACCACTGGCGCAGCAGCGCGGGCTGGCGTTCAACGTCGACCTCGGCGCGGACGCGCCGGCCGGACTGCGCGGCGACGCCAACCGCGTCTGCCAGATCCTGCTCAACCTGCTGGGCAACGCGATCAAGTTCACCGACAAGGGCTCGGTATCGCTGCGCGTGTTCGCGTTGTCGCCGCACGGCGTTCGCTTCGAAGTGGCCGACACCGGCCCGGGCATCAGCGAGGAACAACTGGCGCGCCTGTTCCGACGCTTCGAGCAGGCCGAGGGCGCACGCACCGCCGCGCGCTATGGCGGCAGCGGCCTGGGCCTGGCGATCTGCCAGGAACTGGCCGAGGCGATGGGCGGTGGCATCCGTGTCGAAAGCAGCCCGGGCGAGGGTGCGCGTTTCATCGTCGACCTGCCGCTGCCCGAAGCACCTGTGCCCACCGCGCACGACGGCGGCGACGCGTTGCTTGCCTCGCGCGGCGGCCCGCTGACACTGCTGCTGGTGGAGGACGACCCGACCGTTGCCGAAGTCATCATCGGCCTGCTGCGCGCACAGGGGCATCGTGTCACCCATGCCGCGCATGGCCTGTCGGCACTGACCGAAGCGGCGACGGCGTCGTTCGACGCGGCACTGCTCGACCTGGACCTGCCCGGCATGGATGGCCTGGCCCTGGCCGAACACTTGCGCGCGCAGGGCTTCAGTCGTCCGTTGCTGGCGATCACCGCGCGCGCCGATGCCGATGCCGAGCCGCAGGCGACCGCGGCGGGCTTCCATGGTTTCCTGCGCAAGCCGGTGACGGGAGCGATGCTGGCCGGGCTGCTCGAGGGCGTGCCGCGCCGGTAGCGGACCGCAGCCTTGCTACGATCGACAAACTGGAAGGCTTGGGCCCCGGGTCGGGCCCTGGGCCGTTTTTCACTGAGCGGGCGCACGGCGCAGTCAAGGGATCACATGGACGCGAAGACACGATGGAAGCGGGTAGCCGCGCTTGGATTGCTGTGTGCGGTGTTCGTGCTTTTGCCGTTCGCCCTGGCGTCACGGAATGCAGGTGCCAGCGGCGAGTTCGTACAGAACTTCATCGATCTGAACCGTCGCATGGACGACAGCGCGACGTCGGTCGCGTACGACCCGCACTTGAAGATCCTGGCCGTTGGACGGGACAGTGGTCGGCTGGAGCTTTGGGACACCCGGAAAGCCGAATCACGCATCACGCGTCAAGCGCATACCGTCCGCATCGACCATGTCGCGATTGGCCGTGAGGATGGCATCGTGCTGACCGCGTCTGCCGGATCGACGGTGATGAATCTCGATCCGCAGGGCATGCCCAAGGTGTGGGATGCTCGCAGCGGTGAACTGCTCATCGCGCTGCCTGGCGAATGGCATGGTGGCCCGGTGAGCGCCAGTCCGATCAAGGGGTACTACCTGATCGCCAGCGCCAACGAGCTGCGCCTGTACGACCATGCTCGACGCTCGGTGGTCGGTGACGCGTTGCAGTTCCGGGGTTCGGTGACGGCGTTGGGATCGGACAAAAAGTCCGGCCTGATTGCCGTTGGCAGCAGCAGCGGCGAACTCGCGTTGCTGCGGCTGGACAGAACCGGAAGGGTCCCTGGATTGCATGTCGTCAGCCGCACCACGACGTATGAGCTGGAACCTCGCACCGACGTGCTGGCGGTAATGCTGCGTGACCAAGGCAGGCGTCTCGTCACGGTGAACTGGCTGCCAAAGAGGATGCGCCAGGACAAACCGCCGATCATCGCGGGGCAGCAGGCCGAGGTCGTCCAATGGAACACGAAAACGTGGCAACGCGAACGCGCCTATCCCTTCACCTTGCAGACCGTGCACTGGGCGTCGTACACGCCGGAAGAGCCGTGGCTGGTGCTGGCCGGGAGTGAATCCCGGCGAGGGAGGATCGAACTCATCAGTCTCGAGGGCGGGGTGGCCTGGCGCTACAAGGCGAACACGACGCACCCGGTTGCCGTACTGCTGCCGGAGATCCGGACCGGTCTCATCCTTCAAAGCGGCGGAGCCACGCAGATTCGCTATCTGGACCAGGATTAGAGCGGTTTCGATGTCCGCTGCTGGCCGTAAGCGGACCTCGGCACCGGCAAGGTTGCCGGCCCGGTGCGATGTCCGCTTCCTGCCCAGGCAGCTTTCAGTGTGTTGCGTCGACTGGTTGAAACGCAACCCAATGCGGACATCACGATCCCGAATCAGCGGGCCCGGGTCACTGCCGGAGGTGTCCAACGGCCTTCCGTGATCGCAGCTTCCGGCCAGTACGCACGGATATAGAGCGAGAACTCGTCCGCCGGTGCCGGCAGCCAGTTGCTCTCCTTGTCGGGACCGGGCGACGCGTGCTGCACGTACAGCGTCAACGAGCCGTCCTCGCCGAGCTTGAGGTCCTTGTTCTTGGTGCCCACGCCGAAACGGTTGAGCGCATTGGGCTCGAACAGGTGGTGCTTGTTGTATAGCGTCAGCGACCAGAAGCCTTTCACCGGTGGCGTCTGTCCCATCGGGAACGTCACCGTATAGGCGCTGCCGCCGGCCCCGTTGAGCCGCGTGCCGTTGGCGTCC
Source organism: Lysobacter sp. Soil_N_23 (assembly GCF_057656135.1). NCBI lineage: Bacteria > Pseudomonadati > Pseudomonadota > Gammaproteobacteria > Lysobacterales > Lysobacteraceae > Lysobacter > Lysobacter sp. Soil_N_23. The sequence continues at coordinate 42,225 of NZ_JBDGKY010000009.1, read as the reverse complement.
ACGTCGGTATAGACGTAGCGGGTTTCGTTGGGCGCATTGTCGTAGATGTTGGACTTCGCCGATGCCGTGCGCGAGAGGTAGTCGAAGCCCCACCGCGCGCCGTTGGGCGGAGACGTCCAGCCATTACCGACGGGCCGGCCATTGTTGCGGAACTCGAACAGCGGCGCGATGACGTCCTTCTCGGTCGCCACGGCAATCCGGGTCAACTGCTCCTTGATCTTCGGATCCTTCGCCGCCGCGCCGAGCAACGACTGGGCGGTCGAATACAAGGCTTCCTCGCCGGGTAGCGGCGGAACGCCCTTCATGACGGCGGGTAGCTCGTCAAAAAACTTCTCGGGCAAGACGAACTTCATTTCGCCCGGGCCTTCGACCTTCGGCGCCGGGAACACCGGCGTATTTGACCAGTCCTTCGTCTTCATCGTTCCGTCGAACTGGGCCAGCGGGTACAGCACCACCTGGTTGACCAATGGACGCACGATCGCGCGGTCCTCGGGCGTGTCGTCCATGAAGACGCGCGGCAGCACCGCGACCAGATCGGTCGATGCACGGCACGTGGCATTGATGCCCTTGGGCACTTCGCCCTTCCAGTTCGGTCCGACCAACAGATAGAAACCGGGCTTGGTGCCGTACTGCTGGCCGATGGAGCAGAACGACTCGGTGCGTGAATCGGCCATCTGGTAGACGAAGAAACGGTTACCGAAATCCGGCACCTGGATGACCACCGGCTGCGTGTCGAGGTGCTGATAGCCGGCCCCGTAGACAGTGTCCTGGTTGGGACAGGTAACGAACTTCTGGTCGGCCTGGATGTAGTCGGTCAGCATGCTGATCGACCCCGGCGGCGCCACTGGCAACACGCCGCCGTTGCGGCCGGGCTCGGGCAGATCCGCAAGGGCCATTGCGCGGTTGTAGTGGTTTACCAGCGGCCAGCCCCACACGTAGATCATCCGGCCCATGGTTTCGATGTAGCCCGGCGTCATCACCGTGCCGGATGGAGTGCCTGCAATGTCGGCCGCGGAGGTGGGAGCAGGCACCTGTGTCGGCGAGACCATTTCGGCGGGCGCGACTTTCGTGGGCGAGGCGGTTGATGGGGGCGGTGCCTCAGTGCGCTGGCAGCTGGTGAGAAGCACGGCGCCAGACACGAATGTCGCGACGGCGATATGCAGTGAACGCATGGCCTTCCCCTCGTAACGGTCAACTGACACGGAGCCGGATCCGGTGGCGAGGACATGCCTGGTCATCGGCGGTAGCAGATATCGACCTCATGCCCTCGCAGGGGTGACAGTGGTGTGAAGTCCGCTTCGGCCCGTAGCGGTCATAGAGCGGGCGGTACGGCCGAGGCGGTGCTAATGTCCGCTTTCGACCCTAAGCGGACGTCGATGGCCCCGGATGAGAGATCGCTTCTGGCCGATACTCGTGTTCAACGTTGGGGCGCCTCTTGCATGATCTATCGCATCGAGAAGGATGACCGGAAGCCTGGTGAGTTCCGCGAATACCAGTACCGAATCTATGCAGAGAACACGTTAGTGGCCCGCTACTGGCACGATTTCCGAGGTGACGAACACGGAATAGCGTTCGTCGATGGCCGTAGCTACGATTGGCCTGTGGGTCGGATGGTGGATTTCATGGAGGGAAGTGGCCCGTCGCCGCTGGCACTGACCGAACGTGCCCAAGCCTATCTCCGCGAGAAGTTGAGCTAAGTGCTGGATGTCCGCTTCTGGGATCGCCTGAGGCTGACCTACTTCACGGCCACCTATCTGACCGAGGGGCGTTCCCCTCTGGGACAAAGCTCAATCGAGACCTGGTTGTTCTGACCAGGGCTGGATACAAGAAGGCGTACGGCAGGGATCCCCTGGTCTTTCGGAACCGCCTTGAGCATGAGCAGTTCAGAACGCGCGCACTGCGGCTCTTTGAAGCGCGGGAGAAGGCCCGGGCATTGTGATGGTCGCTGGGCCTGCCGGTCGAAACTTGGCCAGGCGGGCAGTCCGTTGCAGCTTGCATTCGCCTGTTGATACATTGCAGTGGGGGAGAGCTGCGCGTTCGTCGAAGCTCACGCACACAACATGGGGGCGTCATGGGGAAGCCGTTGCCGGGTAGGCAGGGGGTAGTTCGGGGTGGCTGCAAACTCTTGGCGCTGATGTTGGTCGTCCTGTCGGCCAGTTGTCAGTCGGTCCCCCCGGTCTGGTACCAGGCCGGAGCGCATGCAGAGGGGCAAACCGTCACTGTGAAAGTCGCGCCCAATGCCATCTTTCACGAGTTGGACGGCAAGGAGCTGGCGGATCCGTACACCACATGGAACGGAGGCTACGCCGCGGTGCGAGAGATCAGGATCACGCCCGGCAAGCACACCATCACCGGCAGAATGGCGCATGGCAACATGGTCACGCCTTACCGGTTCGACGAGGATTTCGAGGCCGGCAGCTACCTGATCTCGGCGAAAATAGTCGGCTATGGCATGACGCCGCAGTTGCAGCGCGTGGAGTCGAACGAATGAGGACGTGGAGATCGAGCGGATTGGCCTTGCTGATCTGGGCCTTGGCTGCCACCCAGGCGTCGGCGCAGCAACAGGAGTCCTGGTCGAAATCATGGGACCTGGCCGACGGTGCCCAGGACGCGGTCGTCCTGAACGTTCAGCCGCCGCAGAAGAAGGGCGTAATGGCTCGGGTCCTTCTCGCCCCTGCTGACAAACTGCTCGTCGACGAGATCGATGGCAAGACGTCGCCCCGCAACCTGATGCTGGACACGCGAGTACTGGATGAGGTGCGCCTGCGTCCGGGAAAGCACAGGGTGTTGCTGCGCGTGGTTGGGAAAGACGGATACGGCTATGCGGATATCTGGTTCGTTGCGGAACAGGGCAAGACCTATTCGGCTCGCTACGACTTCGGAAGCTACCGGACATTCCGCGCTTGGATCGAGGACACCGCGACGGGTGAACCGGTGGGTGGCATGACAGGATCAGAGGACGAACCTGCAACGTGACTGCACCTTACTTCAACACCACGGAGTTGCTTGTGCCCAAGAAGATAGCTGCCTTCTCATTGATGACACTGCTGAGCGCATGCGCAGTGGCTCCGGTGGCAACGCCTCAGATCGACATTCCGCTCGGAACGGCAATCGACCAGACGTCCACACTTTGGGCGGATAACACAAACGGTCGGTACATGTTCATCAAAAAGGTGGATGAACGAAAAACGTTCAAAGTCACTGACAAGAATCCCCCTTATTCGGTAACGGTCATGCCTGGCCGCCACGTTCTTTCGGTTCACATCAATGATTTTTCGAATCCGTACCCCTTGATCGACAAGTACGCGAACATGGATGTTTCAATCGACGCGGAATCAGGAAAGAACTACGTCCTGAGGATGATTTCCGATGGGCGCAGCGTATCCGTCGTTGCAGAGAGTATCGACAAGAGGTTCTGCCAGTACGTCGTAGTCGGGCCGCAGTTGAGGGGATACCTTCCGGTCCGATTGGAATGCAGCTAGTCGGTCGACGAGCCTTCGCGGTGGCAATACCGCCTCTGGCCGGAAGCAGACTGAACAGCCTGTTCCCCGCTTGGTTGCGATCTCGCCCCGAAGCTCTGGCTGGGTTCGGCGAGGTGGCTAGTGGTGTAGCAGCATCGGGTTCGGCGACAAGTCAGCGTAGTTGGTTGAGCATCTGCAAGGCTTCTTGGGAATGGACGGGGGGATACATTGATTCGTGAAAAACTCATCCTGGCCCTGCTGGTCACAGTGCCGGTGACGGTCCTTGGGCAGCAACCGGAGGCGGCGGCGCAGCGCCTTGACGACATCATGGTCTTCGCCGGCACTGCGCACTACCCGCAAGCGTTGGCAGACAAGGGCATCCAGGGTCGCGTGGTGCTCTCAACTGAAATCCGTCCCGATGGCACGCTCGGGCCTGCAGTACTCGTCGAGCCATCCGGCTCAGCCGAGCTCGATGCAGCTGCAGCAGAAGTGGTGTCGGGTTTGAAGGCGAAGCCCCAGGCCGTCGTGACGCCGATTCTCTTGCCGGTGTTGTTCTACAAGGACAGCGTCAGGAGCCTGCCTTCCAAGACGTGTGCCCAGTTCAACGCGGACTACGCCTACTTCGCCTCCACGTTGCCGACCAGGCCGGTTGGTGACATGAACATTTTCGACATGGCGGCCGGCGTGGCAATGGCCGGCGGCGACATCAACCTGTCGACAATCGGCGGACTAAAGGCGGCTCCGGAGAAGACAGCGGCAGCCTGCGCAAAGCGGCCGCAGAGTGCGTTCATGAAAGAGTTCGTTGCAAGCGTGCACAAGTGAGCTCGAGCCATCGGGCTTGAAGAGGCCAGGCATACGCAAGTGAGGGTGTCGAGCTCCCGTGCCGCCTCACTTGGCTCGCGACGGAGCGGTAGAGCTTCTGCCGTGCGCCCGCGTCGCTACCGGTGGTGCCGGCATGCCCTGTTGCCTCACGGATGCTAATGTCCGCTTTCGACTGCGGTTTCAACCGGTCAACCTAGCAGCGCGCTCGCTCTCCGGATCGCGCGCACATCTGCATTTTGAAGTTCGTTTGAGTGTTGGCATCTCGAAACGTTCGGATCGGCTATGCGGAGCCTTGCTGGCCCGCGTCAAGAGCCATAAGCTCGTGCTGTATCAGGGAGTCGCCGGGCCGGAGTCAGGTGTCCAAGCAGAGGGAGCTCCGTCTGATCGAAATTCGCACAGGGGAAGTCAGTGAATCCACGAGCAGTTTGCCTGGTCACCATCGCGGCTGCGTTGTTGTCGCCGGGTTGCGGCACGCACTATGTGCCCCCTGCGTCAGGTCCTACCGCGAAGGTCAGGATTGCGATCGACAGCGACGACTATTTTGTGTTGGCCGCCACCTTTTCCAACGCAAGCTGCAAGGGCAGGTCCGTGATCGGGATAGTAGGGGCTGAAGGACGTTGGGTAATGCCAGGCTATGCCGAGAACAGCACACTCAAGATGCTTGGTGGAACCGATAAGCCCGACGCAAAGCGGAAGGAAAGGAAGGTGGTAGCGGGGCAACCGTTCACTGTTGCCTTCAGGACTGTCGGTCCGGCAGTTCCTAAGCGCGTGGAGGACAGCAGTGTAGGGTCGTGCGACTTCGCAGTTACCCTGACTCCACTGGCGGACAGGCAGTACGAGCTCATGCATTCGGTCCATCAGGGAACTTGTCATCTTGATGTCAACGAGCTGTCTCAGGCCGAGGACGGCACTGTAGTAAGGACTCCAGTGGAAGGCGTGGAGCCATCCGCGTGCAACTACATGTGACAGGCAGCGGAGTTGGGCGGCATGCCGGAGGCCGAGCTCGACCAGGCGCGCATGTGGCTTGAATATTGACCAAAAGACAGATTGTGCGTCGGGTCTTGCGGCTGCAAGCGCGCCCCAAATAGGCTAACGCGGCCGCAATCGCATGTGACCGGTGGTGGGGACCGCCGCACTCAATGTCAAAATTCCGGGGAAGGGATGAAACTCGACAGACGCTTGTTTGCGCTCGGCCTTTCGCTGTGCATGCCGGTGGCATGCGCCGAAGCATCATCGCAACCTGCCGCCGCCGCGTCCGTATCGGGCAGATGCGCGCCGGCCAATCCGATGAAGCCGCCGCAGTATCCAGACGAGGCGTCCAAGAAACTGTCCGGTACGACCGTCCTGGTGCTCTCGCTCGACACCTGCGGCGTAGTGAAGTATGTGCAAGTCGAGTCTTCGTCTGGACATGCGCAGCTCGACGCTGCCGCAGTGGCTGCAGCACATGGTTGGGTATTCTCGGAAGGCGAGGAGCACCGGCGCGTTCGGGTGCCCGTGGCCTTCACTGCCGATGGCCCGCCGCCCTCACCATTGTCCGAGGAGGCCGGGGTGGCGGGTGTCAAGCCGAAGCCCGCCGCCAGCATCGAGCAGATGCTGGCGCACTACGACCGGATGCAGTTCTCGCCCGTGCAGAAGCCTGCGGCCGACGGCACACTGCCGGCATGGATCGATGACCCGCTGCCCTTGGACTTCCCGACGATTGGCGAGAACCTCGCCAGGCTTGCACGCGAGGGCGAATCCCAGCCGGAGGCGGACCACATCCGCTTCTACAACCTGTACGACAACCTCCGCATGGAGACCTACGAGGTCTACGACGATGCGGGCTGGCCGTGGGCACCGGCGCTGGTCAGGCGCCGCTTGGTCAGCGACGGCAGCCGGGCGTTCTGGGCGAGCTCGGTCATGTGCGAAGGCAAGCATGAGGCATGCAGCGAGTTCGACAGAATGATCAGAGACGGCGCCACCCGTCAGAAGCCAACGCCGCCACCGCCGGCGCCACCGGCTGCCCGACGCGGGCGATAACCCTTGCGCATCGCCAGCCGCGTAGCCCTGCGCGCCAATGGCGTATCACGTTCAGCATTGACAGGGCATCGGGGCGCTCATCCATCGGGATCAGTTGACTGGGGGGCGTGGCTAATGTCCAGTTCCGACCCGTTGCTGTCATTGGCACCCGGCCCTCTTGTAAAAGATCTGGCCGGATCGGAGGATGGCTGGCCGGACGCTAGGGCTGCCCGGCCGGAATCATCCAGGGGAATCCATGCGGCGCTTTCTGATATTGCTCATCGCAGGTTTTGTGGGCCGGGCCACTGCTGGGGAGCTCTCGCCTGTGCCAGAGACGACCGGCCCGACTATTGGCTACTCGACTGTCGAAGAAGCCTTGGAATCACTGCGGTCAGACACCGAGATCGTTGAGCGTGAGCAACAGGGTTGGCTCCTCTTCGAGGACAGGCGGCAACTCATACTCTGGTCATTCGTACCGAAGGGTCACGCCGCATTTCCCTCCGTAGTGAAGCGGCAAGTCGTCAAGAGAGATGGCGCAATGCGCATGGCGACGAGTGTGCATTGTGAATCGAGCAAGCAAGCGTGTGATCAGCTCGTCCGCGACTTCGGGCAACTCGACGAGCAGATGAAGCAGGCCATAAAGGCAGAGAAATCGAGCCCAGCGAGGTAGGGGCTGAGATGTCCGCAAGTAGCCGATAGCGGACGGCCGGGGATCACCCAGACGCCGGGACGGTGCTAACGTCTGCCTCCGGCCAAAGCGGGCCTTTGAATGAGGTGGAGTTATGAACGAGACGGTTGATGTCCAGCTCTCGCCGGACGAGCTCCGGTATCTGATTTCGTGCGGCGCAGCGCTCGTTCAGAACATTCTGGAAGGTTCGTTGCCGACCTATTGCCGCTTCAACAAGACGCAGACCATCGCCTTCTCAGCTCGCATGCGCGATCGGCTCGATGACGTCGGATACGATATGTAAACCGTTCGCTTTCGACCCATAGCGGTCATTGGCCAAGGCGTTAGTCATCATATGAAGCTCCTTGCAGCTTTGGGATTGGCAACTTTCTTATCCGGCTGCGCTACTTGCGCGGGTGGTGTTGCTGGCGTCGAGCAGCGCGATCCGTATGCCGGCGGTTTTTGTGAGGCCACACTGCGAGTCTCAGGTGACTTTGGGTTTGAGGGTATCGGCCACTTCAACCACTGCTTCTACAAGTCTCGGGACTTCGGCCAGTGCTACGGCATGTCCGTCGCTCCATCCGGTTCAATCGCTGCTTGGCAAGATGGCTCAACGGGTTCCATAGTTGCCTATCGCCCTGGCTGGGATAGTCCCAGGGTCCTTCTCAAGACCTTTTCCAGCTCGTTGGAGTCGGTCGTATGGGATGAGGCTGTTGGCGCTGTTGGCGCTGTTGTCGTCAAGGCGTGGGAGCATCCAGAGACTTACAAGCTCGCCATCCCGGGTTGTGGATAACATCATTCAAGCCGACATCGCTCCGCGGCGGCTTAACTCAGTCGTTGGCGAATGGCCCTGGCCGAGAGCGGACATCAAGTGCGATTGGAGCGGGCGGGTGGTCGAGCCGGTGCTAATGTCCGCTTCCGACCCGAAGCAGACATGTCGAACTGGGCATATCGCCAATGGGTGCCTCGGGCTCGACAATGAGCGTTCCTGACAACGGATGTTGCAAATGCGTCATGCTGCCTTTCTCCTTCTACTGACCTCGTTCGGCGCTAACGCAGTCGTCATCCGTGACGACGTCCCGGACCTACAGTATCGGATGGCTGTATCCGACTTCCCGGCGCTGGCGGATGTTCCTGGCGAGGGTCATGGGGTCCTCATCGCACCCCAGTGGGTTATTACGGCTGCCCACGCGGTCAGCTGGCAGCACTCGGTGGATGTGGTCGTTGTCGGTGGCACTCCCCGGGCCGTCAGCCGCGTCGTCATCCATCCGGGCTACAAGAGGGCGCCCCAAGCGATGATCGACGCCGCGATGAAGTCGGGTGACTGGGCGGCTTTCTTCGACTTCACCGCGTCGTCCGACGACATCGCGTTGATCCAGCTCGCCGAGCCGGTTCGCGACGTTGCACCTGCACCGATCTACAACGGCTCGGCATTGGGAAAGATCGTTCGGATCATGGGGCGGGGAGCCACGGGAACCGGCTCGAAGGGACACCATCTGCACGGCCCAAACCGGACCGACCTGCGCCATGGCTACAACGAGATCACTGTCTCGGGAGGCAGATGGATCGGATATACATTCGACAAGCCGCCGAACGCGCTCCCCCTCGAGGCGACGACCGGTAGTGGGGACAGCGGCGGGCCGATCCTGGTCTCCGTGGACAATGAGTGGCGCGTTGCAGGTATCGCTGCATGGAAGCATGCCGAGGTCAACGGCACGGAAATCTATCCAGGCCGGTATGGGGAGACCAGTTACGGCGTGCGGCTGAGCCACTACGCCGACTGGATCGAAACGACCACGACGACGGTCAGTGCTGCCGGGAAGCCGCGCTGAGCATCGACACTCCGGTAGTGCAAGATCTCGATCCCTACGGAAAGCGCCTGCGTACGTGAGAAGGAACATGCAACGATTCATTGCCATGGCCGCGCTCCTTTGCCTCACTGGCGCTGCCCGTGCCGACTGGGTCGAGCTCGGCGCCGCAACCTATTGTTCGCCGGACGGGAAAGGCTTTGTGCTGGTCCCCATGGCGGTGACCGACGACGAGGCAACGACCATTGCGGCGCCGGAGGGCTATCAGGTCCTTCCATTGGGAGAAGATCAGGCGATCGTCTGCAAGGTAGGCTCAAGTCGTTTGGTTCTGCAGATCAGTAGGTATGGCCCTCAGGAACGCGGCGCAGGACAGGGCTCGGGAGTGATGTTGATCTCCAGCCTGACGATTGGCGGATCGGCAGTTCTGAAGGACGTCGCCAACTTCAACTGGAAGGTGTTGGATGAGCGCGTGCTGACCTCGATCTCTGTCAAGCCTGCGGGAGGCCATTTCGAGTTGGCGTTGTGCAGGTCCAATGGATTCGACTGGCGCAGTGCTTACGCAAAACAGCAATGCGAGATCGAATTGGTCGGCAAGCGGGCACCTGAGGCGCACGACTAGAGCGAGCTCAAGCCAGCTTCGCGGTGATGACGTACGCCCCGTTCCTGGCCGATGGCGGACATTGGGAGCCGGCAAGGTCGCCGCCCCGGTGCTAATGTCCGCTTCCGACCCGAAGCGGACGCTGTCCAGCGGTACTGGGTGCTCGCTATGCGACGTTCCGGCTGGGTCACCGATCCGCGCTCTACGTGGCTTGTCGGCCGGGTCGGCTTGGCAACAATCGAAGCGTGCCAAGAGGAGAGAATCATCCGCTGCACGATGATAGGACGACGGTCGAGAGAACGATCGAACCAGCACGCATGGGCTACGCGAGAGGAGAAAGACCGGTATGAAGCGTTCGCGCAGGCTCGTCCTCCTTTTCGGGGCGGCTATCGCAGCAAGTTCAACCGCCTGTAACCAAACGAAGGAGATGGATCCGCTTGTCAGGTGCGCGGAGTTTACGTTTCGCGTCGCTGACGACGAGCAAATCATGCAGGCCAGACAACTAATGCATCAAGCTGCCATGGAAATGCCCGGGGGCTTTGAGGATGAGCTTCCGAGGTGGGGTGTTCGCTCCACGATCAGCCTGCCAATGGCATCTTCCAAGTTTGTTCTTACGTCGATTGATGGCCGGTATTCGGATAAGTATCGCCTAACCGTCCTTCATATCGCTGGCGGAACACCGACTCTGGAGCACAATCCAGGGCGTGAAGGCGAGTGCACAACTGACGTGATCGTTTCGGAGTTCGCCAAGCTGCGAGGCAAGTTCCTTAGCAGATGGGGCGAATAGCGCACCGGGCGACTCGCTCAAACCGGCCGCTACGCCGAGTCGCGGAAATCAAACGTCCTCCACTTCTAATCGACCGCAGCGCGGCCCAATTGCAATGACCGCTTCTGGCCGCTAGCGGTCATAGGGGGCGGGCGGAACGACCGATGCGGTGCTAGTGTCCGCTTCCGAGCCATGGCGGCCACCAAGGAGAGGATGTGGTTGAGGTCATTGCGACGCGGTTGCTGCAGTACAGCGCGAAAGGCCACCCCGAGCGACACGATATCGAGATTCGGCTATACGCCCCATTCGAGGTGCAGGAAGGCAGCGTGAACTTCGATATCGGTGATGGCGTTTCGGGTTGCCGTTGGGAAGTTGTTGGGCTTCCGGAGAAGTTCGATCACGTGATCTATGGGGGCGACACACTCCAAGCGCTTCAACTTGCTTCGGACACCGACCCGATTGTTAGAGCGCTTGCAAAGAGGTACGACCTCTTCTGGCCCTCGGGTGAGCCGTACTTTGAAGACTGATCGCCGGCCTTTGTCCGCTTCTGGCCGATAGCAGTCATGGGGCGGCCGGGGCGGTCGAGCTGGTGCTGATGTCAGCTAAGCGGCCCTTTCGTCGTTCATCCGCCCCGGCCGACAGGGTCCGATCATGCCGGCTTGCTAGCCGGACCGAGCCTGCCTAAGCTCAAGCCGAATCCGGGGGCGGAGGCACACCGTGATCACCGCCATTCAATATCGAGTCGGCTGAAGGGGGGCTCAACATGTCTATTGGCGTCGTAGTTGTCTTTATCGTCATCCTCGTTGCTGCAGCGGGAACTTACGCTGCGCGAAAGAAGAGAAACGAATAAGGGGCTGAAACCGCTTCTCGACCCAGGTCCGACCAGCTTTCGGCCGTGCCGCGAACCCGATGTCCTTCGACGGTCCTTCCGAGGAGATTCCCATGCAAGGCATTGCACTCACCGTGCTCTTCGCGATGCAGGTAGCGGTACACCAGTCCGCACCGCCAGAATCTGTCTTGCGCAGAGAATCTCCGCGCGCCCCGCTGCCTGACACAGAGGTGTCCGATGCGGTCCACCGGCAGGTCGATCCCCGCAGTCGGCAGGCGCTCGCTTTCCTCGACGCGTACGGAACGCCTTCGCAAAAGCAGATTGCCGAACGCGGCTGGCCCGTGGCCCATCTTCCGTTGCCCGAAGGGCTTGTCCGGCACAAGCTCAGCAGCCGAGAGGCCATCGATGATCAGCCGTATGTCTTGCTCGTCGACACAGAGCGGGAACTCATGTACCTGCTGAGGCAGGAAGGCAACGCTGCGATTCCGTATGGCCCGATCGAGTACCCCCGAGGCATCTGATCTGCCCAACTGCCTTGGGGTAGGGGCCAATGACCGCTTTCGACCCAAGCGGACACTCGAAGTCTACTTTGGGCCTGTCATGCGTGAGGTTGTTGGTGGACCCAAGACCTTCTCATGCACGTCGGCCAAGGGGGATGAATCGCCTCTTCATGGCGCCATCTATAAGGTTTCATTAGATGGGGATACTGACATGCATTTCTGGCTGCAGTGATCAGACACCGAAGCCCCTTGGTCCCGCCCCATTCATGCCTGTTGACTTCGAGTAGATGCGTGGCTGATTCCGACCCATAGCCGCCATTGCGAGCTGGATATACCCATGACAGTTCCCGGACCAGATTTCACCTTGCGCCTGCTGACCGATGCTGGAATCAGCAGTGGAATGCGCGTGCTCGACGTAGGCTGCGGATCAGGTGACGTTGCGTTCCTCGTCTCGCAACTCGTGGGTGGCCATGGTCGCGTCATCGGGGTCGATCACGACGACGCGGCGCTTGCCATCGCGCGCCAGAGAGCCGCGTCGAGCCGGATCGCCGCCGAGTTCGTCCAAAGTCGTCTGGCGGATCTGCCAGACTCGATCGGTACCTTTGATGCCATCGTGGGGCGGCGAGTGCTCATGTATCAGGCCGACACGATTGGGGCGACGCGTGCGTTGGCGCGTCACCTTCGACCGGGCGGGGTGATGGTGTTCCAGGAGCACGACACGACGATGGCTCCGGCGAGCCTGGATGCCTTCCCGCTGCACAGGAAGGCTCAGGGCTGGGTGCGTGAGATGATTGCGCGCGAAGGCGCAGATCTCCACATCGGTTTCAATCTGCACCGGATACTGACAAACGCTGGACTGACGGTTGAATCGGTGCGAGCCGAATGTCTGGTGCAAACGCCTGATGCGCCGTACGGCCTCGGTCACATCGTCCGAGCGTGCTTGATGCGCATCGTTTCCCTCGGTGTCGCGACCGCGGACGAAGTCGACGTGGAAAACCTGCAGTCGCGCCTGGACGAGGAGCGCGCCGGGTCCGATGGAATCTATATTGGCGATGTGATGTTCGGCGCATGGGCCCGAATGCCGTAGTTCCGCCCAAAGCGGAAACTCCCCATTTCGCAGTAGCGCGACATGGGAGCGGACCAGTAGAGGAAGCACCGATGCAGGATTATTACGCGGCACGCGCAACCGAGTACGACAAGGTCTATACGAAGCCGGAGCGCCAAGCGGATCTTCGACAGATCGAACGCTGGTTGCCTGGCGTTCTTGCTGGTCGCTCGGTGCTCGAGATCGCATGCGGCACGGGATACTGGACACAAATCTTCGCGCCCCGCTGCTCGCGTGTCGTTGCCGTCGACTCGTCCGCAGAGACGATTCAGGTCGCCCAATCTCGCGTAGCGCCAGGGAAGGTGGAGTTCGTCGTCGGAGATGCATATAGCCTTCCGGTTCAGCCCAAGCCGCTCGGCGCAGGTTTCGCTGGCTTCTGGTGGTCTCACATACCCCACGCAAGAGTCGGCGAGTTTCTCCGCGGTTTCCACGCGGCGCTTGAACCCGGCGCACCTGTGGTGCTTGTCGACAACCGCTTCGTCCCTGGCAGCAGCACGCCCATCACCGAGCAAGACGCTGAGGGCAATACGTACCAGACTCGACTTTTGTCCGATGGAACATCACATCGAGTGCTCAAGAACTTCCCCTCCAAGCGGGAACTTCTTGCCGCGGTTTCTCCCCTGGCCACTGGGCTGCGCTACCACGAGTGGGAGTACTACTGGGCACTGGAGTACGCTACGGCTGCGCCCTGACAACACTGTGCGGGCAATGGCGCCATCGATGTGGTGCCACGTCGCCATCAGCGGCGCGAGTACGCCAGTTCGACCACCTGGGTTTCCTCGCCGCCCCTGGTCTCGAAATACCTGGCCACAAGGTGGTTCCGGTCCACGACTTGCAGGTCCTCGCGCGTCGGGACCACCGTTCCGTCCGCAGCCGACATGCTGCCCTTGAAGCGATAGGTCATGGCGCGCTCGTCGCGTACGCCACGCAGGACCAGCAGGTCGGTGAAGTGCACGTCCATCCAGCTCGCAAAGTAGGTGCGCGTGACGTTGTCGTAGCCGATGACGCCGATGCCCTGGAATGGCGGGCTCGAATCGATGCGCAGATCCTGCTGCAACGCGCGGCCTGCGAGCACGACGGTGAACTGCGCCGTTCCGGTGTCCACCTGCGGCGCCTTTCCGGCGATCAGCCAGAGCGATTGCTTCACGTTCCACTGGCCCGCCAGCGCGGCAAGGCGCAGATGCTCTTCACCGACTGTGCCCGCAGCGCGGGAAAGAGGATCGGACGGCGTGCCTGCGCCGTCTTGAGCCAGGGTGCCCGTGCTCATCAGGGCCAGGGCGAACGCGATCGGGATGCAGGTTTTCATCGTCTCTCAGGGGGCGTTGTCGGAAGGTGGGGCGATGATGCCGCCCGGTCTCCAGGGTCGCGAGCACGTTCGGCCGTTGGCAGCACGAAAGGATGACTTTCGGGCCTTCGTTCGCCCGTGTCGCAGTGGAAACATGCGGGCCATGAGCGATCCGGACCGACCTTCCTGTTATCCGCCGACTCCTGCGCAAGCCATCGCCGGCGCCTTGCCTGGGGGCAGGCTGCCGCCGCTCGACGTACTGGTCTCGCCGGTGCCCTCAGGGCGATTCGATTCACCGGTCGATCACCGTCACGTGCTTTGCCTGCATCTCGGCGCACCTGTGCCGGTCTCGTACCGGGCCGACCGCTCCGAGCGTCGCGGGACACGCCTGCACGGCCAGTTCTGCGTGGTACCCGCCGGTTCGAGCACGCGCTGGACGTTGTCGGCGCCGGCCACATCCCTGCTGTTGAGGCTGGCGCCCGCGCAGCTGCTGGAAGCTGCCGATACGCTGCGCCTTGCGCCGGACGCGTACGACCTCGCGCCTGCGATCCATGTCCGCGACCCTCAGATCGAACGCATCGGCTGGATGATGCAGCGCGAGAGCGCGGAAGGTTATCCGTCCGGCCGCCTCTTCGTAGACGGGCTGGCTTGTGCACTTGCGGCCCGCCTGCTCGCATTTCGACCGTCGAAGCTGCAGCGCACCGGCCGCGCTGCGGCGATGCCGGCGTGGCAGTTGCGGAAGGTCGTCGATTACATCGAGGCGCACCTGGACGAGGACCTTGCCCTTGCCGGGCTCGCCGCGGTCACGGGGTTCAGCGTTTCGCACTTCAAGGCCCTGTTCAAGAACGCGGTTGGCGTGCCTGCGCATCGCTTCGTCATGCAACGCCGCGTGGAACGCGCGTGCCAGCACCTGGGCCAGGGTCGCCTGGGCATGACGGAGATCGCGCTCGCGACCGGATTCGCGCACCCCAGTCACATGGCCCGCTGCATCCGGGCGATGCGCGGAGCCGCTCCTGCCCACATCGCGCGAGCAAAGACACGGGGCAACTGACGCCGCGGGAGCGGCGCCTTGTCCGTCGCCACCTCCCTGCTGCACACTTTCGTTCGCGGCGCAGGGGCGTCGAAGGGGATTCGATGGAACTGCTTACGGTGGAACACTTCGCGCGGCATCTGAACGAAACCTTCGCCGCCGATCTCAACGACATGGAAGTGCCGTTCGTGCTGGTCGAGGCGCGGCCACTGCCACAGCAGGCGCCGCTTCCCCGCCCGCCGTTCTCGCTGCTGTTCCGCAACGGCTCTTCCTTCCTGTTTCCACAGCAGATGTACCGCATGCGCCACGACGCGATGGGCGAGCTTGGCCTCTTCCTGGTGCCGGTCGCGCGCGAGCGCGACGGATTCCTCTACCAGGCCATCTTCAACTAGGCGATCGCATCGCCCGGTGCGGGCGTCCAGTTCATGCGCCAGTAGGCGCCCTCGTCGGCCTGCAGGCGGAAGCCCAGGCGCGCATACAGCCGCTGGGCGCCGATGTTGTCGGCACGCACGTGCAGCGTCATCCCGCGACCGCGGGCCACCGCGTCGACCTGTGAGGCAGCGATCAGCGCGCCACCGATGCCGCGGCCGCGCCACTGCGGCATCAGGCTGATGTCCACTACCAGATCGTTGCCAGGACCCTCCTCGCGCAGCAGGTAGTAGCGGCCGATGGCGCGGGCCTGGTGCTCGACGACCAGGAAGTCGGCGGCCGCGTAATGGGTGAGGTAATGCAGGTGCTGCAGCTCGAACTGGCTGCCGAGGAACTGCGCGCGCAGCAGCGCAGGCAGGCCGGCCGCATCCATCTCTTCCTGCCTGGTGCTGGCGTACAGCGCTCGCAGCCATGGCAGGTCGTCGTCGTGCGCGGGCCTCAGGGCCACGCCCGGGCGGGCAGGGCGCTGCGTCCATCCGGGAGGCGAAGCGCGGCCCGGCGCGAAGCCGGGCCGCGATGCGGGTGATGCCACGGCGCGTCAACCGAAGTTGGGGAACACGCCCTGCAACGCGATGCAGAAGTTCACCGCCAGGTACGGCTGCCGGTTCTCGTGCGGTTGGCTGCCGCCGTTGGGCAGGACGCTGGTCGCGGCGAATCCGGCGTTCGGCGCGGCGTCGCGGACGAAGGGCAGGTTCGTGGTCGACTGCGGGATGCCCAGATTGCCGTTGGCCGTGGGCTGGTCCGAGCGCTTGGTCGCATCATTCTGCGCGTACAGGGTGAACGGATGGATGTGCTGCGGCATCTCCAACTGCGTCAGCGTGACGCTGTTCTCGCCGAACGTCTCGCCGATGACACGGGGTGTCAGGCCGGGTGCCTGTCCCTGTTCGCAGGCGGCGCGGTTGGCGAAGTTGGGCAGCATGAAGAACGACTTGCCATCGCCACCGTACTGCGTGCCCAACAGGGCGAACAGTGCGGTGTTCTGCTGGATCGGAATCCGCGTGCCGTTGCACTGGGCCCAGTTGACTGGCGCGTAGTTGAAGCCAAACAGCTGAATTTCGCCGATGTAAGGTTGGGTCATGGTGTCCTCGCTCAACCCGGGGTCGGGTAGATGCCGGCCCAGGCGATGCAGAACTGCACCGTCAGCGTCGGCATGATGTTGTCGTGGGGCTGGTTTCCGCCCGATGCGTAGGTCGCGTTGATCGAACTCAACGCCGAGTTGGCGCCGGTGGTGTCGGTGATGTACATGGTGTCGGCGCTGACGCGACCCAGTTCGCCGTTCGCGGGGATGCTGGTCGAGGTAGCGGCGGCGGTGGTCGCGACGAGGGCATGGCCGTGCTGGGGGATCTGTTGCGCCGTCAGCGTGACGGATTCGGCGCCGCCGCTCTGACCGATGACGCGCGGGGACAGGCCCTGGCCGTTGCCCTGGTGTACGGGCACTTGGCCACGAAGATCGGGCATCGCGAACGTGGTGTTGCCGTCGCCACCGTAGGTGGTGCCCAGCAGGACGAACAACGTGTCGTATTCGGCAATGGGTTGCAGCGAACCGTCGCAGGCCAGCCAACCCTGGGGAAGGCGGCTGAAGCCGAACATGCGGATTTCGCCGATATAAGGCGTGCTCATGGAGTGACTCCGAAAAGTGCGTGCTGGCGCGTGGGCGCCGGGCACGGGATCAACTGCGCGACGGGAAGATGCCGCTCAGCGCGATGTTGAAGTTGATGGTCCGGTACGGCTGCATGTTCTCGTGCGGCTGATTGCCACCGACAGGTGCGACGGAGGTCGGACTCAGCGCCACCTGCGGGCCGCCCGTCTGCGCGTAGATGTTGGCGCCCGCGACGCCGTACAGGGCGTTGGTGGGGTTGCGCAGGTTGCCCGTGGCCGTGGTACCGGTGGACAGGTGGTTGTGGGAAGGCAACTGCGCGGTGGTGAGCGTGACGTTCTCGCTGCCGCCGATCTCGCCCTGGGCATAGGGGCTGGGCTGCCAGCCACCGTCGGCGGAACTGCCGTACCCCACTGGCGTGCGACCCATCAGGTTGGGCAGCGCGAAGTTGGTGGTGCCGTTGCCGCCATACATGGTGCCCAGCAGCGAAAAGAGTGCCTGGTTCTGGCTGATCGGCAGCAGTTGGCCGTTGCACGCCGCGAATCCGCGCGGCGCGAAGCCAAACCCGGTGAGCATGATCTGCCCCAGGAATACCTCGGTCATCGATTGTTCCCCCTGTGATGCGCGGCGCCTCATGCGCCGGCGGAGGCTACTCTCGCCGAGCCCCGGCGACAAACACAAGTCCCTGGTCATGACAATGGGCGCCGTCGGGCGAACCGCCAATCTGTGTCAGGGTAAGCACTTTCGCGTCCCGGTATTTCCTGATTCAATCGCCCGGTAGCGAAGACGGCGGCCTTGGAAGGCTCGGCGCCGGGAACATTGGATCGTTGGACGGACTTGGCGGCGGGGGAACACGAGCCGCGGGTCCGCAGACTAAATCAGGGGAAAACATGCAGCAGCCATTCGCGCAGCGTGCGCGCACGTTGTCCGTGCGCGCGCGCACGACGTCCTGGGCCTTGTTGTTCCTGGCCTCCTGCCTGTCGCTGGCATTGCCCGGCGTCGCCGCCGCGGCGCCGTCGACGCATTGCCCGGCACCGATCGCCATGACGGTGCCGCACTCGGGTTCCGCATCGGTCCCGGGCATCGGGACCTGCGATGGTCCATTCGACAGCGGCTTGGGTTTCGTCGCCACGGCGCCGCAGCACGGTTCCGCCACCATGGTTCCGGGCAACCAGGACGTCATCTACTCGCACGGCGGCGACAGCGCGACCAGCGACACGTTCGTCGTCAACGACGGCGACGGCGGCGAGGTCACGGTCAACGTCACCATCCAGGCGCCGACGTCGGCCATCGTGATTGCGCCGTCTGCCGGACTGAGCATGCGCGTGGCCCAGAGTTTCAGCCAGCAGTTCGTCGCCTCCGGCGGCAGTGGCGGCTACACGTGGGCCGGGACGAACCTGCCCGCAGGCCTCGGCATCAGCGCCAGTGGCCTGCTGAGCGGCGTACCGCAGCAGCGTGGTCCGGTGACCTTCTCGCTCACCGTCACCGACAGCACGCTGGCCACGAAGACGCAGTCCTACACGCTGACCATCGCCGACCCGATCATCATGTTGACGCCGGCGTCGGCGCAACGCGTGGTGACCAGGGCGGCCAGCATCACCTTCGTGCCGTCGGGCGGTATCGGGCCGTACTCGTATCCCACGCCCAACGGGCCGGTCACCGGCACGTTGCCGCCGGGCATGACGCTGGCAAACAACGTGCTGTCGGGCACGCCGACCACCGTCGGCGTCTACAACTTCGCCATCGAGGTACGTGACAGCAGCGCGGGCCTGGGCAACTTCTCTGCGCATGTGCCGGTGCAGGTGGAGATCACCGCCGCGCCGGTCATCCTCGTCGGTCCCGTCGGGCTGGCCAACGGCACGGCCGGCGCGGCGTACAGCCAGACCTTGACCGCCACGGGCGGCGCCAATCCGCATTCCCTTTCCTGGACCGGTGCGCCACCACCCGGCCTCGCGCTCAACGCGGGCACGGGCAACGTGACCGGTACGCCGACGCAGACGGGCACCTTCAACTTCACTGTCGTCGGCACCGACAACGACGGGTTCACCGGCAGCCGCGCGTACACCGTGACCATCGCGGCACCGACGATCACGCTCGCATCCGCATCCCTGGCGAACGCCCAGCGCGGGGTGGCCTATTCGGTTGCGTTGCCGACCGCCACCGGTGGCAATGCGCCCTACACCTATTCGATCATCGCCGGCGCATTGCCGCCGGGCATGTCGTTGAACGCCAGCACGGCGCAGTTGAACGGCACGCCCACCGCGTCGGGCACGTTCGCCTTCACCGTGTCCGCGCGCGACAGCACCACGGGCGGGACCTACACCGGCACCCAGGCCTACGCGCTCCAGGTGGTCGACGCGCCGCCGGTCGCGAACGCGGTGGCGGCAACCGTGGGGTACAACAGCACCGGCAATCCGATCCCGCTGAACATCACCGGCGGCGTGCCGACCTCGATCGCCGTGGGTTCGCTCCCCCTCCATGGCATCGCGGTGGTGTCGGGGTTGGGCCTTACCTACACGCCGACATCGGGCTACGGCGGAGCGGACACGTTCACTTACACGGCCACCAATTCCGCGGGTACTTCGGCACCGGCGACGGTCACCGTCACGGTGTCGGCACCGACCTTCAGCATCACGCCGGCCGGCCCCATCACCGCGCAGGTGGGCCAGGCCTACAGCCAGGTCTTCACGATCTTCGGTGGCAAGACGCCCTACACGGGCATGAGCGCCACGGGCTTGCCGCCCGGCCTGAGCGTCACCGGGATCACTGCCACCACCGTGACCGTGTCGGGCACGCCGACGCAGGCCGGAACCGCGACCCTGGGTTTCAGCGGCACGGACAGCAGCACAGGAACCGGTCCCTACCCGATCGACAAGCTGGTCACGCTCAACGTCAGCGCGCCCACGCTTTCGCTCGCACCGGCTGCGGGCACGTTGACGGCTGCCTACGCGGCACCGTACAGCCAGACCCTCACCGCGAGCGGCGGCACCGGGCCCTATGCCTACGCCCTTGTCGGCGGCGCGCTGCCTCCCGGCGTGAGTCTTGCCTCCACCGGCACCCTGAGCGGCACGCCGACGCAGGCCGGCAGTTACCCGATCGGCATTCGCGCCGTCGACCAGAGCACCGGGCCGGGAGCGCCGTTCGCCGTCACGCAGAACTACACGCTCCAGGTTGCCGCGCCCACGATGGTGATTTCGCCGGCGACGTTGCCGTCGCCGGCGGTCGGCGTGCCGTACTCGCAGATGGTCAGCGCATCGCGCGGCATTGCTCCTTACACCTTCTCGTTGAGCGCCGGTGCGCTACCGCCCGGTATCTCGCTGAGCAGCGCGGGTGTGCTGTCCGGCACGGCCATCGCCGCCGGCAACTACAGCATGACGATCACGGCGACCGACTCGAACGCCATGACGTCCTCCCAGGCGTACACGTTCAACATCGCCGTTCCGACGTTGTCGATGACGCCTGCCCAGGGTGTACTGGCGCCGGCCACGGGCGGCCAGCCGTACTCGCAGACCTTCATCGCAAGCGGCGGCCTCGGCCCTTACAGCTATTCGCTGGTGACAGGCGCGCTGCCGCCCGGCGTGGCGTTCAGCAGTGCCGGTGTGTTGAGCGGCACGCCGATTGCGGCCGGCAATTACAGCTTTACCGTGCGGACCACTGACAGCACGAGCGGCACGCCGGCGACCCTCGACCAGGCCTACGACCTGACTGTCGTGGCGCCGGCGATCACGTTCACGCCGGGCACCGTCAACGCCGTGCGGGGCACGTCGTTCAACGCGACGCTGACTCCCAGCGGAGGGCAGGGGCCGTACACGTTCTCGGTGGTGTCGGGGATCATCCCGATCGGCGTCTCGGTGTCGTCGGCCGGCACTCTGGCCGGCACGCCGCAGGTTGCCGGCAGCTATCCACTGACGCTGCGCGTGTCCGATGCCAACGGTTTCAGTTCCGACCGCACGGTGACCATCGAGGTGGCCGACGCGGTACCGGTGGCGGTGAACGACAGCGCGAGCACGCTGGTGAATCAGTCGGTTTCCATCGATCTCGCCGGCAACGACACCGGCACCATCACCAGCGTCTCGGTGCAGTCGGCGGCCTCGCACGGCTCCGTCTCGATCAGCGGGTTGGCGGCCACCTACATGCCCACCGCGAACTACTTCGGCACCGACAACTTCACCTACACCGCAACCGGTCCGGGCGGCACGTCGGCGCCGGCGACGGTCACCGTCACCGTCATCCCCGTGCTCTCGATGATGCCGACGGCGGGTGCGTTGCCGCAGGCCACGGGCGGCATGCCGTACACGCAGACCTTCACCGCAAGCGGCGGCCTCGGCCCTTACAGCTATTCGCTGGTGGCCGGCGCGCTGCCGCCGGGCGCTGCGTTCAGCAGTGCCGGTGTGCTGAGCGGCACGCCGACGACGGCCGGCACGTTCAACTTCACCTTGCGCGCCACCCACAACGCAGGAGGCACGCCGGCCGTCATCGACCAGGCCTATTCGCTGACCGTCGTGGCGCCGGCCATCACGTTCACGCCGGGTACCGTCAACGCAGTGCAGGGCACGCCGTTCACCACGGCGCTGTCTGCCAGCGGAGGGCAGGGGCCGTACACGTTCTCGGTGGTGTCGGGAGTCATCCCGTTGGGCGTCTCGGTTTCGTTGGCCGGCACCCTGGCCGGCACGCCGCAGGTCGCCGGCAGCTATCCGCTGACGCTGCGCGCGTCCGATGCCAACGGCTTCCACGCCGACGGCACGGTGACCATCGTGGTGACCAATGCGGTGCCGGTGGCGGCGAACGACAGCGCCTCCACGCCCGCGCGGCAGGCGGTCACCGTCGACGTCGCCGACAACGACACCGGCGTCATCGGCGGCATCGCCGTGCAGGCGGCGCCTTCGCACGGCACCGTGTCGATCAGCGGGTTGGCGGTTACCTACACGCCCACCGCGGACTTCTTCGGCACTGACCGCTTCACCTACGTCGCCAGCGGTCCGGGTGGCACTTCGACACCGGCAACGGTCACCGTCACGGTGCTCGCGCTGCCAGTGCCGGCTGTGCAGGACCTGACCGCCACCGTCCTGGCCGGCCAGACCGTGACCATCGACGCCACCGCAGGCGCCACCGGTGGGCCATACAACGCGCTCGCCGTGGCGACGGCGCCCAGCGTCGGCACCGTGGTCGTGACGGGCACGAACCTGGCGTTCACGCCGCCCACGGATGCGCATGGCGACATCACGTTCACGTACACACTGGCGAATGCGTTCGGCATGTCGGCACCGGCGACGGTCACCATCACCGTGAATCCGATGCCGATGGCACCTGAGCACCACGTGGATGCCATCGCTGCGACGGCGGTGCAGGTGGAACTGACCGACGATGCGACCGGCGGCCCGTTCACCGCCGCCACGTTGCTGGCGGTGACGCCGGTCGCGGCGGGCACGGCCCGCATCGACGCCAGCGGCAGCGGCGCCAGCGCCCGCTATCGCCTGACGTTCACGCCCGCGGCGGACTTCGCCGGCGTGGCGCGGATCGGCTACACCCTGGCCAATGCCTTCGCCACCTCGGCGCCGGGTACGGTGGAAGTGCAGGTGCAGTCGCGCCCCGATCCGTCGCGCGATCCTGAAGTCAGCGGCCTGCTGGCCGCACAGGCCGCGGCCGCACGCCGCTTCGCCACCGCGCAGATCGGCAACTTCCAGCAGCGCCTGGAGAACCTGCATCGCGGCGAAGGCAGCGGCGGTTTCCGCAACGGCCTGAGTTTCTCCGCGGACCGTCGTTGCCAGGACCAGTCGCGCCGCCTGCCGGGCAGCGACTGCGCACAGCAGGCATTGAACGACGAAGCCGCAGCGCAGGAGGCCTCTTCGGCCACCGACGGCGAAGGCCGCAGCGGCGATGCCGGCCAGATCGGCATCTGGACCGGCGGTGCGATCAACCGCGGCGACCGCGACGCCACCAGCGCAAGCAGTGGATTCGACTTCGAGACCAGCGGTGTCAGCGCCGGTGCCGACTACCGCGTGAACCGCACCTTCGCCATCGGCGGCGGCGTCGGTTACGGCCGCGACGACAGCGACGTCGGTCACGACGGTACCCGCAGCGAGTCCGACAGCTACAGCCTGGCGCTGTATGCCAGCTACCACCCGGGCGAGGTGTTCTTCCTCGACGGACTGTTCGGCTACCAGTGGCTGTCCTACGACCTGCGCCGCCATGTCACGGCCAACGATGGGCAGGTGCTTGGCGAGCGCGACGGCACGCAGTGGTTCGGTTCGCTGTCGCTCGGCGCGGAACTGCGTCGCGACCGTCTGCAGGTTGCGCCGTACGCCCGCTGGGACGTGGCCCGCGGCACGCTGGACGGTTACACCGAGACCGGCGACGACATCCATGCGCTGCGCTATGCCGACCAGGACGTGAATACCAGCACCGGCAGCCTGGGCCTGCGCGTCGACTACCGCTTCCCGACGACGTTCGGTTCCATCGCGCCGCAATTCCGCATCGAGTACCAGCACGACTTCCAGGATGACGGCAGCGCGACGATCAGCTACGCCGACATGCTGTCCGGTCCGTTCTACCGGGCCAACGTGGTGGGACTGGAGCAGAACCGCCTCGTGTTCGGCATCGGCGCGGTGCTGCAGACCGAGCGTGCCTTCAGCCTGCGACTGGAATACAGGGGGCTGTTCCAGAGCAACAACGACAGCGACCACGGTGTGTTGCTGAACCTGGAGAAGAAGTACTGACCGGGCCCTCGTTGTAGCGTCGGCCGTCGAAGGACGGCACCATCACGCGCGCGGTGATGGTTGCAAAGGGTGCGCCTGCCTGGCAGGCAGGTGCACCCGGCCGGTGATCGCGCCCCAATCGGTGCCGCTTCACACCCGGATAGATTCACGCGTGGGGAATTGGCGAAACCGCACGCCCCTCCAATGCCGAGCGCATCGCCGCTTCCATGACGGCCATTACCCGGATGGCCTCTTCCGGCGGAACCGGATTTGGCCCCTCGCCCGCGATGGCCTCCGCGAGTTCCACATAAAACCGGGACTGGTCACCCGGGACCGCGGCCCGCGTCTGGATCGGACCGTCATCGCGTCGCCATTGCAAGGGGTCCGGATCGATACCCCATTCCGGGTCACCCGGTCGCAGTCCCGCAACCAGTTGCTGCTCCTGGCGATCGGGTTGCGCCTTGACCAGGGATCCTCGTGTTCCATGCACGACCAGGCGCGGTCCGGGGATCGCAGCGAGCATCCCGGCATGCAGGACGGCTCTGGTCGCACCGAAACCAAGCACGACGTGGGCCCAGTCGTCCGTCGTGGCACCACTGCGCTGTTGCGCGAGATTCGCCTGCACGCTGTCGGGCCATCCGAACAGGGTCAGCGCCTGATCCACCAGGTGAGGTCCAAGATCCCACCACAGGCCTGTCGCCGGCCCAGCTCGCTCGCGCCAACGATCACGCACTTGCGGACGGAACCGTTCGATGCGCGATTCGAAATGACGGGCCTCGCCGATGAGGCCTTCGCGCATGACCTGCCGCACCGAAAGGAAATCGCTGTCCCAGCGGCGGTTGTGAAACACCGAAAGGAGTCGGCCGTGCGCCTGCGCAGTCGCTCGCAGTTCGCATGCTTCCGACAAGCTGGGTGTCATCGGCTTGTCGACGACGACGTGCTTGCCCGCGCGCAGCGCAGCCTGAGCCAGCGGGAAGTGCGTGTCGTTGGGTGTGGCGATCACCACCAGATCAATGCCGGGGGCGACGACCGCCCGCATGGGATCTCCTTCGACCTCCACGCCTGGAAGGTCGGCCCGCACATGCTCGGGCCTGCTTGAGGCGACCAGCTCCACCGACAGCCGCGCGACCGCCTGAATCAGCGGCACATGGAATGTGCGCGCAGCAAAGCCGTAGCCGATCAACGCGATGCGGATTGGACTGGGAGGCGTGTTCATACCGGATAGCATCGTGGCCGCTTCATCCTGTCTGTCAGTTTCAACCATCGGTTCACCCTTTCGAGAGTGGGATGAGAGCATCAATACACGCCTTTCACTCACGGCGCGACTGGATGAACTCTCACATGGTGTTCACCTTTTGAAGGCCGAAGATGCGTGACCGTGAACCGTAGGTGCTGCCGGTCCCGGCGACCGTTACGCAGCTCGCGCCGAGTTCCTCGACGAAAGCCGGCAGAATGCGCAAAGTCGAATGTCGTAGGCTGCCCGGAACCGGCCGCACGGAGAGATTCGCGCGATGCACCTGGGTCGGAAGCGCATGTGTGATGGGCGGACCGCATCAACAGGAGACGCGCCATGGAACTGCTGACTCCGCTCCTCTTCGCAACTGCAGGCGCCGCCGGACCAACGCAGATGCCGCCGGAGGCGGTAGTGGCTTCCACCGATCGCACGAGTGTCACCGATCTGGATCAGGCCACCCGATTGTCGTCCAACTTCCCAAACGAACGGTATCGTCTGTACGGCGCCGAAAGCGCCGCCGATGGCCATTGGAGTGATGCGCTGCGGCACTTCACCCAGGCCGCGCGCTATGCCGACAAGTACTCGCAGCACCGCATCAGCCTGATGTACTGGCACGGCGTGGCGGTGGCGCGCGACCCCGCACTGGCTTACGCCTGGGCCGATCTCGCCGCCGAACGCATGTACCCGGGCTTCGTCGTGTTGCGCGAAAAGATGTGGCTGGCATTGAACGCGGCAGAGCGCGAACGCGCGCTGCGCGAGGGCGAGGCGCTATATGCGCAGTACGGCGACAAGGTGGCCAAGCCTCGGCTGGCCGCGGCGATCCTTCGGCAGAACACACCCAGGTCACAGGCAGCCGCACCGGTCACATCAACGGCCAGTTGCACGTGCATGCGCCGGGGTCCGCCAATGTCAATCCGATGGACGGCACCAGCTACAAACTGACCTCGATGTACGCCGAATGGCGACTCGATCCGGAGCGCTATTGGGCGGTCGAGGATGCAATCTGGAAGGATGGTGCAGTCGATGTTGGTCCTGCCCGCAAGGCGGAGCAGGACGAGTCGGCCAATGCGACCGGGACGACTGAACCCGGTCAACAGTTGACGCCGGAGCCATCGCCGCGGAATCTGGATGCACTGTCCAGCACGCCTTCGAAGGCCCATGACTGTGGATACGGCAACCCTCTCCGCCCTGGCAGCGCTGGCGGGTTCGGCAATAGGTGGCCTGACGACGTTGGCGGCGTCATGGCTGTCGCAGCGGGTGCAGTTTCGCGCGCAGCAGCAGGCAGCCAACTTGAACAGGCTGGAAGATCTGTACAAATGCTTCATCGAAGAGGCATCGAAGTGGTACGCAGATGCCTATGAGCACGATGCCCCGGAGGTCGCCAACCTCATCAGCCTCTATGCCCTGGTCAGCCGGATGCGCGTGCTGTCGTCGCCGCGCATCGTCGAGCACGCCGATCAGGTCGTGCGCGTGATCATCGAAACGTACATGGCGCCCAACAAGGGGTTCTCCGACGTCAAGGAGATCATCGACCAGGAAGCAATGAATCCCCTGCGCGAGTTCAGCATTGCCTGCCGTGATGAACTTCGCGTGCACGGCCTCGATGGCCGAGGCTGGTATTGAACGGCCGTCGAGCGGAAGACAGGATGCGGCACGAACCTTGCCACGACGACGGAACGAACGGACGAGCGATCGTCGCGCGCGCCGGCTCCGGACTGCGCCGCAGGCTTCCAAAGCAGGATCCGGATAGTGAGTCGACAGGAAAGTTGCGAGGCTCAGGCGCTCCAGCCGGAATCGATCCAGATGAAAGCCCTCGTTGTCCTTGGCGCGCTCGCCATGTTGCTGCAATGTCAGCCCGCCAGTGCGGACTGCACACTGGCCTTCGCACCGCCAGCGGTCCGGCATGCCGCCAGCGAGCACTACTACCGATCGTCCAAGCGCGATTCGATACCGCCAGGGCACCTTCCATCCGCTGATCGGAAGAAGGAGGTTCGGGAGATTCCGACCGGATCTTCGCCATCCGGCGAGGCCAGGAGCCGTGACGATCGCGACAGCGAGCGGAAAGTGCCAGTGCAGGGGCGAGGGATCCAACGGCCATAGCGGCGACAGCGGCCAGACGAGAAGCTGTAATTGGCTGGGAAGGCGCCTCAACGGCATACTGGGCGCGCACCCGCGGGGAGCGGGGCTGGGGATGTCCATGGCTATCGAGGTTTTCGCCTGGACCAACCAACAACCTCCAGGGGAACCAAGTGAAGCCTTCTGCTCGTCGCCTGATGATGCTCGCCACCGCGCTGTGCATGACCGTCCACACTGTTGGTTGCACAGTGGCCCAGCCAGACCCCGGTGACGTGGCCGTCTACCAGGACCGTCCCTACCTCTTCGGTCATGAGGGCATCCGGCCAGAGGTGCTGACGGAAGGTCGTGACGTCACGTGGCTGACCACCAAGGTCATCTACGTCACCACCGCACCGCAGACCCTGCACGTACCGTTCCAGGACCTGTCGTCGATGGACAACATCCTGCTCGACTTTGACACCAGCGTGCAGCTGCGCGTCATCGATGCAGCCGACACGCTCAAGCGCTTCGGTCCGCAGTGGTGGGCGAACAACGTGCTGTCACCCTACAACTCGATCGTCCGCAGGGCGGTCAAGTCGGAGAAGATGGCGCAGATGATGTCCGACCCCGTGGCGGCCGAGAAGGTCGACCAGGAGGTGACCGACCAACTGCGTGCGCTGGTCAAGGCATCCGGCATTCGCGTGGAAGTGATGGCGGTCAACCTCGGCAAGGCCAAGCCGAATGACAACGTGCTGGCGCAGATGAACAACACGGCAGCCGAACAGCAGCGCAACCTGACGCTGGTGGCCGCCACGATCGCCGAACAGCAGCGCAAGCTGGAGCAGGAGGCCAAGGCGGACGCCGACAACGCCTATCGCAACAAGATGGGCCTGTCGCCCGAGCTGTACCTTGCCCGCCAGTTGGCCGAGATCCAGGCCGAAGCGTGCAAGGCGGCAGCCGCGTGCTACCTGGTGCCCCAGGGCACTAACGTCGTCGTCAAGTGAACTGCAGGAAGGGCAGCGGTCAAAGTATGAAGGCGAAAGCTCCCTCGACATCAATCTTTGCGCTGTCCGTCCTGCTGGCGACAGGCTGCGAACATCGCAAGGAAACCCCGGTATTCAGCGCTGCTGACCAGATCACATTCGCCATTGAAAAGAAGGGCGGTGGCCATACGGCCAATTTCATCTCCAGGCTTCGGTTTGATGGTGGCAGGTGGCTTGTCGAGCACAAGAACGGCGATGGGGACTGGCAGGATGTGACCTGCCATAAGAACTGCGAACTTGCGGTGAGTAGCGACCCGCAAATTGAAGAGTTGCGCAGTCGTGCCCGGATTGGCGTCAGGTCATTCAAATGCCTGCAGGATGTTGCCTTTGCATTGTGCAAGACTGAAACGAGGGGTGGGACCGAGTACTTCATGGTAGGTGGGCTGGGGGGAAACGCTCCGTGGCCCGTACGACTTGTACGGCTTGATCCGGCGACCTTTTCGCCTATCCTGCGGTGACCTTCGAAATGCGAACGTCCGCTCCTGACAGTGGTTTCAACCGTTAGCAGTCGTAAGACCGGATGGGGCGACCAGACTGATGGTAACGTCCGCCTCCGATCCTCATCGGTCCGGAGCCTCCATGCGTCGTCGCGATTTCCTCAATGCGGCTTTAGCTGCCACCGGTGCAGCGTCTACTGCCTTCGTTCTGATCGGCCGGTCGGCTCAGGCTGCGACCACCGGGCGGGGCGGGTTGACCTCCTTGACCACCGGCGCCAAGCCGATTTCCGTTGAGGAGCGCCTGGCGCGGATCGCCAAGCTGCAACGGCTGATGGTCGACCAGAAGATCGGCGCCTTGATCCTGGAGTCGGGTTCGAGCCTGGATTACTTCACCGGGGTCCAGTGGCATCGCTCGGAGCGTACGACGGCGGCCGTGATTCCGGCACGGGGCGACATCGTCGTCGTGACCCCGGCCTTCGAAGTACCCTCGGTCCGCGAGACCTTGGCGGTGCGCGGCGAAGTGCGGCCCTGGAATGAGCATGAGAGCCCGTTCGCTCTCCTGGTTGGCGCCCTTCGCGACCGCGGTGTCAGCTCCGGTCCGATCGCGTTCGAATCCACTACGCGTCTGTTCATCGTCGATGGCGTGCGCGAGGCAAGCGCCGGGGCTTACCGTGTGGTGTCGGGCGACGCCCTGGTGAAAGCCGTCCGGCTGATCAAGTCCGCGGCCGAACTCGCGCTGATGCAAGCCGCCAGCAACGTCACTCTGGCGGCGCTGCGCCACGTCCATGGCAACGTACGCCCCGGCATGCGCCCCGACGAGATCGCCGCCATGACGGATGCCGCCACGGTGGCCCTGGGCGGCGTGCCGGGGTTCGCCCTCGTGTTGCTGAACGAGGCCAGCGCCTATCCGCACGGCTCCAACCAACCGCAGACCCTACGCGAAGGCTCGGTCATCCTGATGGACGTGGGCTGCACCGTGCATGGCTATCAATCGGATATCTCGCGCACCTGGGTCATGGGCCAGCCGACCGCGAAGCAGCGAAAGGTCTGGGATACGGTCAAGCGCGGCCAGGAGCTTGCGTTGGCGACCGCCAAGCTGGGTACGCCAGTGGGTGCCATCGACGATGCCGTGCGCGCCTACTACGAAAAGGAGGGCTGGGGCCCCGGCTACCGCGTACCCGGTCTACCCCATCGTACCGGCCACGGCATCGGCCTGGACGGCCACGAGCCGCCTTATCTCGTGCATGGCGACACCACTCCGCTGGCACCGGGCATGTGCTTTTCTGACGAGCCGGGAATCTACATCCCCGGCGAGTTCGGCATCCGACTGGAAGACTGCTGGCACATGACCGAGACCGGCCCGAAACTCTTCACCGAGTTGGCCAGGTCGATAGACGATCCGATTTGATCGGCACGGGCGTGAGATGGCGCACCGTCAGCGCGTCGACCCAGCCGCAACCGGGGTACTGGCCGCTCCTGCGGCATCCGCCGTCGCGACATCCGGAACCCGGGCCGTCATCAGGCGATTGAGATCGGCGGCGATATCCTCCAGGTCCTCTTCGGAGTAGCCCCGGTGAACGCTGTCGACGCGCCCGTCCTTGCCGATCATGAGCATGTGCGGGATCGTCTCGACGCCGTAGGCCTCGCCAATCCGGCCGGAGGTGTCGCTGGTTCAGGCATGCGGGCCCGGTCGGCGTCGATCCGGGATTGTCCCTACAATCGCGCAATGGATTACCAGTTGGTCATCAAGTTCTGGCGCAGGTCACTCGAGGACGAAACCTTC
Source organism: Lysobacter sp. Soil_N_23 (assembly GCF_057656135.1). Lineage (NCBI taxonomy): Bacteria > Pseudomonadati > Pseudomonadota > Gammaproteobacteria > Lysobacterales > Lysobacteraceae > Lysobacter > Lysobacter sp. Soil_N_23. The sequence continues at coordinate 12,083 of NZ_JBDGKY010000009.1, read as the reverse complement.
CTCGAGACCATCGAGAGCGAGTTGAAGCAGGCATTGGGCGACACAGTCGAGCTCGATGGCTATGACGTCAGCAAGAACGAGATCAATCTCTTCATGGTGACCGCCGACCCGCGACAGTCGTTTCGGCGCGCCAGAGAGGTTCTGGAGCGCCTGGGTGTCGTGAAGGGTGTTTCAAGCGCGTACCGTCTCGTGGGTGGCGCGCGCTTCACCTCGGTCTGGCCGTTGCGCGCCACTCGCAAGTTCACGTTGCCCTAGTGCGGATGGCTGGCGGGTCCGCTGCCGACTGCGGTTTCAGCCGGTCGATGCAACACACTGAGGGCAGCCTTGGCCACCAATCGGACTGCAGGCCGGACCGACGCGGTCAGTAGCGATGGATGCGGATCAACAGGTCGGTGCCCTGGAGCATCGAGATGGCGCGAGTGGGTTTATCAGTGCTGCGTACGCACGCCGGTGCCATCGCCGATACATGGCGTTCAAGTTCCGGGAACTTCGCCAGCACCTCGTCGCGAGCCAGCACTTGGCCGCCTCGCTGCTCACAGGTCCGCATCAGGTCCTGTGCCAGTGCTTCGGGGAGCCGATATTCCTCCAACCGAACCGCCTCACTCGCTATCGGCTGTCTCTCGCGGCTCCGCCACGTGTAGTGCATGTCGTCGGGCATGTCGAAGCCGGCGATGCTCTCCGCGCGTGCCCTGAACTCCTTCGATGCGTCAAAGCCGCGGACGAGCATCGCGACGACAATGAGTGCAAGGGACGAGTAAACGATCAGACGCGCCTGCGGAGTCTTCGGGCTCACCCGAAACCCGAAGAAATAGATTCCCCCCCGTTCTCCACCCACTCTTGCATCCCTTCGTGTCCGCGACTGTGCCCATGATGGGTCAGCTCCCTTCGGCATGCCAGCCCCTCCTGGGGGCAAGATCGGCCCCGTCGAGATTCTCAGCGCGCGCTCAGCTCGTGCACCGCCGCCACCAGCGCGGCGACGTGGTCCGGGCTCATGTCCGGCGACATGCCATGGCCCAGGTTGAAGACGTGGCCTTCGCGCGAACCGCCGTTGCCGGCGGCGTAGTCGTCGAGGGCGCGGCCGACTTCGCGGCGGATCGCATCGGGCTGCGCGTACAGCGTCACCGGGTCGAGGTTGCCCTGCAGCGCGACCTTGCCACCGGTGCGGCGTGCGGCGTCGCCCAGTTCCACCGTCCAGTCGACGCCCACCGCTTCGGTGCCGCTGGCGGCAAGCTCTTCGAGGTAGGCGCCATTGCCCTTGCCGAACAGGATCAGCGGCGTCTTCTCGTCGCCACGCGGCAGCTCCTGCGCGATGCGCTTGAGGTAGCGCAGCGAGAACTCGCGGTACATCGACGGCGACAGCACGCCGCCCCAGGTGTCGAACACCTGCAGTGCCTGCGCGCCGGCCAGGCGCTGCGCGTCGAGGTAGGCGATCACCGAGTCGGTGACCACGTCGAGCAGCTTGTGCATCGCCGCCGGGTCGTTGAGCGCGAGCGACTTCACCTTGGAGTAGTTGTCGCTGCCGCCGCCTTCGACCATGTAGCAGGCCAGTGTCCAGGGGCTGCCGGAGAAGCCGATCAGCGGGACCGAATTGTCCAGTTCGCGACGGATCGTGCGCACCGCGTCGGTGACGTAGCGCAGCTCGCGGTCCATGTCGGGCACGGCGAGGCGGGCGATGTCGTCGTGGCTGCGGACCGGACGCTCGAACTTCGGGCCCTCGCCGTCGACGAAGTACAGGCCCAGGCCCATCGCGTCGGGCACGGTCAGGATGTCGGAGAACAGGATCGCCGCGTCCAGCGGGAAGCGACGCAGCGGTTGCAGGGTGACCTCGCAGGCCAGCTCGGGGTTCTTGGCCATCGCCAGGAAGCTGCCGGCGGCGGCGCGGGTGGCGCGGTACTCCGGCAGGTAGCGGCCGGCCTGGCGCATCAGCCACACCGGGGTCGCGTCGACTGGCTCGCGGCGCAGGGCGCGCAGGAAGCGGTCGTTCTTGGGGGGCGTGGCGGCTGCGGTCATTGCGGGTCCTTGGTAACGCTGGGCGCGGGGGCGCATGGTTCTGGAGGCGCGTGATCGCGTCACGCGGGGCGGCATTATCGCCGCTGGAGGCACCTGGCTGGCGACCCCGTCGCGGGCGCCCGTGCACCGGACTGTTGCGGCAAAGGGTTACTTCGGGGCGTCGGCGCCCTGTACGAACATCAGCTGGAAGCCGCGCTTGAGCTGCTGGTCGCGCGCCTGCTCCAGCGCTTCCAGCGCGCTGGCCTGGTCGAGGAACTGCTCGCGCCGCAGCGTGCTGCGGCCGCCGATCTGGCCGGTCTCGCGCACCAAAGTCCAGCCGCCGAGCAGGTCGGGCTGCAGCATCAGTTGTACGAAGCGTGGCGCTTCGCGGCCGTCCGGCCGTTGTTGCAGTAGCAGGCGCATGGCCGGATTGTACGGGAGCGGCAGCAGGGCAGACGTGCCCGGCGTCGCCGCTCAGGCGGCGCGCAGTACCTCGAGCACGAGATCGTCCGGCACGCCCCGGACCACGCTGGCCAGGCCGGCGTGGTCCCACAGGATGAAGCGCAGTCCGCCGGCTTCGGCCTTCTTGTCCAGGCGCATGCGCGCCAGCAGGGCCTGCGGATCGAGCCCGGCCGGGATCGTGGTCGGCAGCCCGAGGCGTTGCAGCAACGCCTGCAGGCGCTGTGCGTCAGCCGCCGATGCACGCCCCAGCGCGGTCGACAGCCGCGCCGCCAGGACCATGCCGACGGCGACCGCTTCGCCGTGGTTCAGCGCCTGGCTGCCGGCGCCGGCGTAGCCCTGCTCGGCCTCGATGGCGTGGCCGAAGGTGTGGCCGAAGTTGAGCAGTGCGCGTTCGCCATGTTCGTAGGGATCGCGCGAGACCACTTCGGCCTTGTACAGGCACGAGCGGGCGATCGCCTCGGTCAGCGCGACGTCGTCGCCGGCCGCCAGCGCCGATGCGTGCGATTCCAGCCAGCCGAGGAAATCGGCGCCGAACACCGCGCCGTACTTCACCACCTCGGCCAGGCCGGCGCACAACTCGCGCGGCGGCAGCGTGCGCAACACGGTGGTGTCGGCGATCACCGCACGCGGGGCGTGGAAGGCGCCGACGAGGTTCTTGCCTGCCGCCAGATCGACGCCGGTCTTGCCGCCCACCGAGGAGTCGACCATGGCCAGCAACGTCGTCGGCAACTGGATCACGTCGATGCCGCGCATCCAGCAGGCGGCAGCGAAGCCGGCGAGGTCGCCGATCACGCCGCCACCCAGCGCGATCACGGTCGCATCGCGGGTGGCGCCGAGCGCGGCCAGCGCATCCAGGCACTGGCAGAAGCGCGACAGCGTCTTCTCCTGCTCGCCGGCCGGCATCACAAAGCGCGCCACCTGCAAGCCCGCGCGCGCTGCGTGAAGGGTCTGCTCGACACGGTCGGCGTAGAGCGGGGCGACATTGCTGTCGCTGACGATGAGGGCGTGGCGACCGCGCAGCACATGGCTGATCCGTACCGGGTCGGCGAGCAGGCCCGGCCCGATGCTGATGTCGTACAGCGATTCGCCTTCGACCCTGACGGTGCGCATGGTGCTCATGTCGGTTCCTTGCTGTGCGCGCGCTGCAAGCCGGAGTCGACCGGGGCAGGGACGCCGCGATGCCAATGCGACTGCAGCTCCTGCACCAGTCGCGAGGCGACTTCGGTGGCGGTGTGGTGGTTGGTGTCCAGGCGCAGGTCGGCGACCTGCGCGTACAGCGGTTCGCGCTCGGCGGCAAGGGCGTGCAGCACCTGCTCGCGGTCGCCGCGTGCGAGCAGCGGGCGACTGCGGTCGCGGGCCAGGCGTTCGATCTGGCACTCGACGCTGACGTGCAGGTGGACGACGAAACCGCGCTCGCGCAATTGCCGGCGGTTGTCGGGATCGAGCACCGCACCGCCGCCGGTCGAAAGCACCACGCCGTCCTCGGCTAGCAGTTCGGCCAGCACGCTGCGCTCGCGCGCACGGAAGCCGGCCTCGCCCTCGCATTCGAAGATCATGTTGATGCTGGTGCCGGCGCGTTGCTCGATCTCGCGGTCGACGTCGACCAGGCGCAGGCCGAAGCGATCGGCGAGGATGCGGCCGATGCACGACTTGCCGGCGCCCATCGGGCCGACCAGGACGAGGTTGCTGGCGGGGTTCATGCGGCGATTGTAGCCAGCCATGACGGCCCTGGTGCTCGCGTGATCTTGACGGGGTGCGGCGTACGGTCGGTTGCTCCCCTCACCGTCGAACCCGGGAGAACCGCCATGTCGGTCGTCAAGGTCATCGAGCTCAACGCCGCGTCCACCACCAGCATGGAGGATGCGGTCAAGGTCGGGCTCAAGAAGTGCGCCGAGTCGGTGAAGAACATCAAGGGCGCCTGGGTCAACGAGATCAAGGTGGTCACCGACGATGCCGGCAACATCAGCGAATGGCGGGTCAACCTGAGGGTCAGCTTCGTCGTGCAGTGACCGGTCCGGGGCCGTCAGGCAGGGCCAGGCCCGATGACTGGCCGCCGCTGTGCGTCCAGCGTCAGCGTCCATTGCGCGATGCCAGGAAGCCGCAGCAATGCCTGGCGGCTGACCCGTTCGAACAACTGCACGAATCGCTGCACGTCGGCCGCGCCCATCGTCCGCAGCGCGGGCGCTTTCGCTCGCGCCTGCAGCGACTGCTCCTGCTGCCAGCGCCATTGCGGCACAGGTTCGAAGCCGGGTGGCTGCAGGAACAACAGGCGGTCCAGTCGCGACCACAACGGCGGATAGTCGCGTGCCAGCGCCTCGTTGCAGTACCGGCGCCAGCTGCCGTCTGGATCCTCGTCGCGTTCGACCGCGTTGATCGGCTCGCGCAGTTCCTCCGCGGTTTGAGCCGGCGTCCTCAGGAACCAGCCTTCGAACAGGGTCAGGTCGACTGCGCGCGCGGACGGCCAACGCGACGGTGGCAGCCGGGTGTCTGCAAGCTTGTCGAAGCGGGGCAACCGCACCGGTCGGCGTTCGCGCAACGCATCTAGCGTCGCGCAGGCCAGGTCCAGGTCGTGCGTCCCGGGTGGTCCGCGCGTGGCCAGCAAGGGGTGGACCTGGCGTCCAAGCTTTTGTCGCTCGCGCCGGCCGAGGTAGAAATCATCGATCGACAGTACCGCCACGCGCAGGCCGCGAGCGCGTGCAAGCGTTGCGACCTGTGCGGCCAGCGTCGATTTGCCCGAGCCCTGCAGACCGGCGAGCGCGTGGATGCGACTGCCGTGGGCCAGGGCATCCTGGAGCACCTTTTCGACCAGGTCTGCGTCGAAGCCGGGGGACGTTTTTGCGGGCATGCTTGCGGAGGAAAATGCAGCGGAAGGATGCAGCCGTGGCGACATCGGCCCACAATAGCGCAATGGATACCCCCGCCCTGCTCAACGACGCCCTCGCAACCTTCGCGCAACTGTTCGCCGAGGCCGGCCACGCCGGCGAACCCGACCCGACCGCGATGTACCTGGCCACCGCCGGCATTGACGCGCGACCATCGGTCCGCACCGTGTTGCTCAAGGCGCACGACGCGCGCGGATTCGTCTTCTACACCCATCTGGACGGACGCAAGGGCCGCGAGTTGCAGGCCAACCCGCACGCCGCCCTGCTGTTCCACTGGCCGCGCGTCCGCGAGGGCGTGCAGGTGCGCATCGAAGGCGCTGTCGAGATAGTCAACGACGACGAGGCCGATGCCTACTTCGCGCTGCGCCCGCGCGGCAGCCAGCTTGGTGCCTGGGCATCGAAGCAGTCGGAGACACTGGATTCGCGCGAGACCTTCGAGGCCCGGCTGGCCGAGGTGGAGAAGCGCTTCGAAGGCCGCGACGTGCCACGGCCGCCGCGCTGGACCGGCCTGCGCGTGCGTCCGTCGCTGATCGAGTTCTGGTACGGCGCAAACTTCCGCCTGCACGAGCGGCAGTGCTATGAGCTCGATCGCGCCGGCGAGTGGCACCAGCGGATGCTGTATCCGTGAGTTCCGCGTCTCTAAGGGCTGCAGGACCGCAGCGCATCGTCTGCCTCACCGAGGAGCCGACCGAGGTCCTGTACGCCCTCGGCGAGCAGGACCGCATCGTCGGCATCAGCGGTTTCACCGTGCGCCCGTCGATTGCGCGCAGGGAGAAGCCCAAGGTCAGTGCGTTCACCAGCGCGAAGATCGGCGAGATACTCAAGCTGGAGCCGGATTTCGTCATCGGCTTTTCCGACATCCAGGCCGAGATCGCCGGTGAGCTGATCCGCCGTGGTGTCGAGGTGTGGATCAGCAACCATCGCAGCGTCGAGGGCATCGTCGACTACGTCCGCAGGCTGGGCGCGCTGGTCGGCGTGGCCGATCGCGCCAATGTTTATGCCGACGAGTTGCAGCGCGGGCTGGAGGCGATCGCGGCGGAGGCGGCGACGTTGCCGCGGCGGCCGAAAGTGTACTTCGAGGAATGGGACGAGCCGCCGATCACGGGCATCCGCTGGGTTGCCGAGCTGGTACGCATCGCCGGCGGCGATGACATCTTTCCCGAGCGTGCGGCCGAGTCGTTGGCGAAGCAGCGGATCCTGGAGGATGCGGGCGAGGTGGTGCGCCGTGCGCCGGACATCATCCTCGGGTCGTGGTGCGGCAAGAAGTTCCGTCCGGAGAAAGTGGCGTCGCGGCCGGGGTGGGATGCGATTCCGGCGGTGCGTGATGGTGAGCTGCACGAGATCAAGTCGCCGATCATCCTGCAGCCGGGGCCGGCGGCGTTGACGGATGGGGTGCGGGAGATCGCGGCGATCATCAGGGATTGGTCGTTGCGAGCGGCGTGATCGTCGTCCCGGCGAACGCCGCGCTCCAAGCCAGTAGCCCTTCCGCCCCCTCACCGTCGTCCCGGCGAACGCCGGGACCCAGGCCGGCAGTCCATCAGCAATGTCACGTCATCCCGGCGAACGCCGGGACCCAGGCCGGCAGTCCATCAGCAATGTCACGTCATCCCGGCGAACGCCGGGACCCAGGCCGGTAGCCCATCAGCAATGTCACGTCGTCCCGGCCAACGCCGGGATCCATCTTGACGTTGCCTTTGCTCCGGAGCGGCGTTGTCCGCAGGGGCGGGGAGTGCTCCGCCCCTTCGTCGGACATCCTGTCCGAAGGCGGGGCGCGGGACATCCATGTCCCGCTGCTCCGCACTCCCCGCCCCTGCGGACAACGCTCTGGTGATTCGTTGCACGCTCTTCGGCAAGCGAAAAGCAACGACGCTGGGTTCCCGCCTGCGCGGGAATGACGGGCCGCCAACCGTCATCCCCGCGCAGGCGGGGATGCAAGGATCTTGGCTTTGGCTTTGGCTTTGGCTTTGGCTTCGGGCTGGAGGCGTGACGGCCTGGGTCCCGGCGTCCGCCGGGATGACAAAGGCCTCAGCGCGGATAGAAATCGCGCGTGAACTGCATCGTCGACGTCGCCCCGTTTTCGCGTACGACCGTCATATCGAAGCGCAGCGTGTCCGGCGGCGTCGCCTCGACCGTGCCGATGTAGTCGAGTAGTTCCCCGCTGCGCAGTTCGCGCATCTCGATCGTCTGGCGGCGGCCGCGCAGGTCGGTGGCGGTGGCAGTGATACGCGCCGGCAATGCGACTTCCTGCGCCTCCGGCCCCTGGCGCACCGCGACCAGCAGCATCACCGTGTTGTCGGCGCGGCTGATGCCGTACTGGCTGGCCACGGCCGGCAACAGCGCCGAGGTCTGCATGGCGTTGGCGCGGATGCTCACATCGCCGACCCGGCTGACCGCTTCACCTTGGCTGGCGGGAGCGGCAGACGTGGCCGCCGGTGGTGTGCTGCCGCCGCAACCGGTCAGGCCTGCCGCCAGCAGCACGAAGAGGGGAGCGATGCGCATGCGGGATCTCCTCAGGCAATCAGTGGTTGGCTTCCGACAGCTGCCGGCCGCGTTCGGTGGCAGCGGCAATCGCGCGTGCGACCAGCTCGCGGAAGCCGCCGGCTTCGAAGGTTTCGATCGCAGCCTGGGTCGTGCCACCGGGCGAAGTCACCCGGGCGCGCAACACGTCGGCCGGTTCGTCGAGCCGCGTCAGCATCGTGGCTGCGCCCAACAGCGTCTGCTGGACCAGGGCCCGCGCCGCCTCCGGCGCCAGCCCTTGGGCGATGCCGGCCGCCTGCATCGCTTCGGCGAGCAGGAATACATAGGCCGGACCGCTGCCGGACACGGCGGTGACCGCATCCATCCGGGTTTCCTCGTCGATCCAGACCGTCGGCCCGACCGCGTCGAGCAGGCCGGCGGCGTGGTCGCGCTGGTGGCCATCGGTGTTGCCGTTGGCGAACAGGCCGGTGATGCCGACGCCAAGCAGGGCGGGCGTGTTGGGCATGGCCCGGACCACCGGCAGGCCGCCGCCGAGCCAGCCGTCGAGCTGGTCGGCGGTGATGCCGGCGGCGATCGAGATCACCAGCGGCCGCTGCGCCTGTGCGATTCCGGCAAGTTCGGTGCAGACGCTGGCCATCACCTGCGGCTTGACCGCCAGCACCCATACGTCCGCTCCCGCTGCGGCTGCAGTCGCGTTGTCGAAACCGTGGATGTGGAAGTCGCGCTCCAAAGCCTCGCGCAAGGACTGGGCAGGCTCGGCCACGTGCACGCCATCGGCCGCCTGTCCGCGTGCGATCAGGCCGCCGATCAGGCTGCGCGCCATGTTGCCGCCCCCGATGAAGGCGATGGTGCCGGTGGAGGACGAGGGGGACTGGGTCTGGGACATGTAAGGGGAAGAGGTCTACTGACGGGCAGGGCCGGTCGTCGAGGATAGCAAGGCCTCAGGCCGGCCTCGGCCGCGCGCCGAACAGCGAGGTGCCGATGCGCACCATCGTCGCCCCTTCGGCGATGGCGATGGCATGGTCGTCGCTCATGCCCATCGACAGCGTGTCGACCTGCGGGTGGGACGCGCGCAACGCTTCGAACAACTCGCGGGTGCGCCGGAACGCGCCGCGCCGCTGCTCGGGGTCGGGGTGCGGCGTGGGAATGACCATCAGCCCGCGCAGGCGCAGGCGCGGCTGGGCGGCGATGGCGTCGGCCAGGGCGGGCACGTCGCCGGGCTGGCAGCCGTGCTTGCTGGCCTCGTCGTCGATGTTGACCTGGATCAGCACGTTCAACGCCGGCCGGTCGGCCGTCCGATGCTGGGCCAGGGCGGTCACCAGCTTGATCCGGTCGACGGTCTGGACCCAGTCGAACAGGGTGGCTGCCTCCCTGGCCTTGTTGGACTGCAGATGGCCGATCAGGTGCCACTCCAGCCCCAGGCCGGCCAATGCCGGCTGTTTGCCGGCGGTCTCCTGGACGTAGTTCTCGCCGAAGGCCCGTTGCCCGGCGGCCGCCAGTTCCGCGACGGCCGTCGCATCCTGGGTCTTGCTGACGGCAAGCAGCCGCGGCACTGGCCGTCCGGCCGCCGCCGCCGCGTTCTCAAGCTTGAGTTGCATGTCCTGCAGGGCGCTGGCGCGCACGTCTCAATTCCTGTCTAAAGTGCTGGAAAGATGGCGAGGTTAGGGGGCTATACTGCGGCGCAGGGGTAGTTTGGATCCACTACGGGGCGCTGAAGGCCCTGTGTTCAAGGTACTGATCTTCAAGTCTGTTTTTCCAGTGGCAGTGCAGGGGAGCACGCATGGATATCGCCGAACTTCTGGCGTTTTCGGTAAAGAACAAAGCATCCGACCTGCACCTGTCCGCGGGCTTGCCTCCGATGATCCGGGTCGACGGCGACGTCCGCCGCATCAACATCCCGGCCCTGGACCACAAGCAAGTCCACGCGCTGGTCTACGACATCATGTCGGACAAGCAGCGTCGCGACTTCGAAGAGTTCCTCGAGGTCGACTTCTCCTTCGAGATTCCCGGCCTGGCGCGTTTCCGCGTCAACGCCTTCAACCAGAACCGCGGCGCCGGTGCGGTGTTCCGTACCATTCCCTCGGAAGTGCTGACCCTGGACGACCTGGGTTGCCCGCCGATCTTCCGCGAACTGATCGACCAGCCGCAGGGCCTGATCCTGGTGACCGGCCCGACCGGCTCGGGCAAGTCGACCACGCTGGCGGCGATGATCGACCACATCAACAAGAACGAATACGGCCACATCCTCTCGGTCGAGGACCCGATCGAATTCGTCCACACCTCGCAGAAGTGCCTGATCAACCAGCGCGAGGTGCACCGCGACACGCACGGCTTCAACGAGGCACTGCGCTCGGCCCTGCGTGAAGACCCCGACTACATTCTGGTCGGTGAGTTGCGCGACCTGGAAACCATCCGCCTGGCGTTGACCGCCGCGGAAACCGGCCACCTGGTGTTCGGCACCCTGCACACCTCCTCGGCGGCCAAGACGGTCGACCGAATCATCGACGTGTTCCCCGCCGGCGAAAAGCCGATGGTGCGCTCGATGCTGTCGGAGTCGCTGCGCGCGGTGATCTCGCAGGCGCTGCTGAAGAAGGTCGGCGGCGGGCGTACCGCGGCCTGGGAAATCATGGTCGGCATCCCGGCGATCCGAAACCTGATCCGCGAGGACAAGGTCGCGCAGATGTACTCGTCGATCCAGACCGGCCAGCAATACGGAATGATGACGCTCGACCAGCACCTGCAAGACCTGGTCAAGCGCGGCCTGATCCTGCGTCCGCAGGCGCGCGAGTACGCCAAGGACAAGCGTCTTTTCGAATGATTTGACACCCCCTCTCCCGCTTGCGGGAGGGGGACGGCCGCCGCAGGCGGCCAGGGTGAGGGCAGTCTAGTCAGTCACACGCCGCGCGAGCCGGGCAGGCCGCCGGCACTGGAGTAACGCATGAGCAGCAGCACCGGCGGCAGCATCGATTTCACCTCGTTCCTCAAGCTGATGGCGCACCAGAAGGCGTCGGACCTGTTCATCACCGCCGGCATGCCGCCGTCGATGAAGGTCCACGGCAAGATCTCGCCGATCACCCAGAACCCGCTGACGCCCCAGCAGAGCCGCGACCTCGTCCTCAACGTGATGACGCCGCAGCAGCGCGAGGAGTTCGAAAAGACCCACGAGTGCAACTTCGCCATCGGCGTGGCCGGCGTCGGCCGCTTCCGCGTCAGCTGCTTCTACCAGCGCAACCAGGTCGGCATGGTGCTGCGCCGGATCGAGACCAAGATCCCGACGGTCGAGGAGCTCAACCTGCCGCCGGTGATCAAGACGCTGGCGATGACCAAGCGCGGCATCATCATCTTCGTCGGTGCGACCGGTACGGGCAAGTCGACCTCGCTGGCGGCCATGATCGGCTACCGCAACCTCAACTCGACCGGCCACATCATCACCATCGAGGACCCGATCGAGTTCGTGCACAAGCACGAGGGCTGCATCATCACCCAGCGCGAAGTCGGCATCGACACCGACAGCTGGGACGCGGCGCTGAAGAACACCCTGCGCCAGGCACCTGACGTGATCATGATCGGCGAGGTGCGTACCCGCGAGGGCATGGACCACGCGATCGCCTTCGCCGAAACCGGCCACCTGGTGCTGTGCACGCTGCACGCCAACAACGCCAACCAGGCGATGGACCGCATCATCAACTTCTTCCCGGAAGACCGTCGCCAGCAGTTGCTGATGGACCTGTCGCTGAACCTCAAGGGCGTGGTTGCGCAGCAGCTGATCCCGACGCCGGACGGCAAGGGCCGGCGCGTGGCGATGGAAATCCTGCTCGGCACGCCGCTGGTGCAGGACTACATCCGCGACGGCGAGATCCACAAGATCAAGGAAGTGATGAAGGAGTCCGTGCAGCTGGGCATGAAGACCTTCGACCAGAGCCTGTTCGAGCTGTACCAGGCCGGCGAGATCAGCTACGAGGACGCGCTGCGTTACGCCGACTCGCAGAACGAGGTGCGCCTGCGCATCAAGCTGGCCCAGGGCGGCGACGCCAAGACGCTGGCGGCGGGCATGGACGGCATCGAGGTCGCGGAAATCCGCTGACGGCTGCGCCTGGTTGCTGCAAGAAAAAGCCGGGCATTGCCCGGCTTTTTTGCTTTGCATGTCGTCCCGAACGCAGTGAGCAACTGTGTTTCTCGTCAAGCGGTTTGTTCGCGATGGGCGTTCCAGCGGACACCGTCGCGCACCATCGCGTTGAGGATGGTCAGCAGCTTGCGCATGCAGGCTACCAA